>JAJYIC010000063.1 GCA_021790295.1 Pseudomonadota bacterium
TGTCGGCGACAAATCGACTTCACCATATCGACCCCCTCAACGGTTATGCAGTCACGAAACGCGCCTCGCTCGCCGGTTCCGATACCGGAAACGGGGAACGCCAACCGCCCATGGCTTCGACGGCGGCAAAAACCCTCGCGCCTGGACGAGCGCGAAACCACCGAGACATGGGCCAAGGGAGGCTGCCGGCCGCCGGCGAAGACATCGCCTCAGGCAGGCAAGGCCTCTGCGCGCAGCTCATCGGCCCGCTTCGACGTTAGCGCCTGTTCCAGGGGTCGAATTGATTCAGATCAATTTCGCGGGTTGACCCTTCGCGTCTCGACCGAGGTGCCGACGGTCCCGATCGGGGAGGCCCGGCATTGCCGAGACCGTCGCCAACGAGCGTCGAGGCTCGGCCGCGGAGGAGCCTCGTGGGGAGGCAAGGGCTAGGGCGATCGGCGGCCGCGGAACGATCGCCTCTGCCCGCAGGCCGCCCCCGCGAGAAGCTTCGGGGAAACTTCGGCCCTTTGCCGCCGCCAAACTGCTGGCGTCCCCAAGGGGATTCGAACCCCTGTTTTCGCCGTGAAAGGGCGATGTCCTGGGCCTCTAGACGATGGGGACCCCCGGCTCCGGTTCCTCTTAAGGCCGCGGCCAAAGGAAATCAACAACCGGCGCCCTCGAAGCGCGCCTTGCGCTCCAAATGCGAAAGCGCCACTCTTCGGCGATGCCTCTCGCGCCCCGCTTCGACAACGAGTTCCGCGCCTCTTTCGCTCTCCTTCTCGCCTGGAGGCGCGACGTGCGGCGCTTCCGCCGAGATCCCTTGCCCGATGGCGCGATCGAAAGGCTCATCGCCCTTGCCTCTCTTGCCCCTTCGGTCGGCCTTTCCGAGCCTTGGCGCTTTGTCCTCGTCGAGGACGAGAAGCGGCGCCAGGCGATACGCCGCAACTTCGCCGCCGCCAACGCCGCCGCCCTCGCCGCGCAGGCGCCCGAACGCGCCGGGACTTATGCCCAACTGAAGCTCGCGGGGCTCGATGATGCGCCTTGTCACCTCGCCCTTTTCGCCGACCGTTCGACCGAAAAGGGCCACGGCGCCGGGCGCCACAGCATGCCCGAGACCATCGAATATTCCGCCGTTGCGGCGATCAATACGCTGTGGCTTGCCGCGCGCGCCGAAGGGATCGGCCTCGGCTGGGTCTCGATCCTCGAACCGGAAAGCATCGCGACTATCCTCGATGTGCCGCGGGAATGGAAATTCATCGGCTATTTCTGCATCGGCTTTCCCGAAGCCGAAGACGACACCCCGGAATTCGAACGCCTCGGTTGGGAGAAAAGAGAGAAGCCGTCGCTTTTTCTCCTTCGGCGTTGAAAGGCCGGCGAAAAAGCCTCTGCCGGGCGGCCGCCTTGCGCGCCCCGGGAGGGGATGCGATGGGCGGGCGGCACCTCGCCGAGACCCTTCGTGAAAATCTTCTTTCCCACCCGTTGCAGGGAGAAACCGAGGGCGGCGCAACCGGCTCGGAGGGACCGTTGGCGATAGAGAGTTGCCGCGGGGGGCGGTTTGCGGGGAATCCTCTCGCCTCGACCCGTTCAGGGGTTTCCTCATAGCAGAACCTCCCTGCCGCAAGCGAAAAAGGAAAGGCGCGAGAGATGCGTATCTTTACGACCCTGCCGCAAGAAGATCTGAAACAGGTTGCCGCGGCTTCGAGGTCTCTCGAAAGGGAAGGGTACGACGGCGTCATCACCGCGGAAAACAAGCATGATCCCTTTCTCTCTTTGGCCATCGCGGCGGCCGAAACCGAGCGCATCGAGCTTCATACCGGGGTTGCGATCGCCTTTGCCCGCTCGCCCATGGCCGTCGCCGAAGCCGGCTGGGACCTCGCCTCGGCTTCGGGCGGGCGTTTTGTCCTGGGTCTCGGTTCTCAGGTGCGCGCCCATAACGAAAGGCGCTTTTCCGTGCCCTGGTCGCCTCCCGCCCCGCGCCTTCGCGAATACGTCCGCGCGCTTGCCGCCATCTGGCGCTCATGGAAGACGGGCGAAAGGCTTTCCTTCGAAGGCAAGCATTACCGCTTCACCTTGATGACCCCCAATTTCACCCCCGAACCGATCGCACCGCCCTCCCCGGCGATGACGATCGCCGCGGTCGGTCCGGCGATGCTCAAAGTCGCCGGGGAGGAATGCGACGGCGTCAAGCTTCACGGCTTTTGCACGCGGCGCTATCTCGAAGAGGCGGTCCTGCCGGTTCTTTTGCAGGGTCTCGCCAAGGCGGGAAAGAGCCGGGAGGACTTCGAGATATCGGGCGGCGGTTTTTTGGCGATGGGACCCGACGAGGCGGCGGTCGCGCGGATGTTCGAATGGGTGCGTTCGCGGGTCGCGTTTTACGGTTCGACCCCGGCCTATTATCCGGTTTTCGCCGTTCACGGCCTCGAAGACCTGGGGATGAAGCTCAACCGTTTGACGCGCGAAGGGCGCTGGACCGAGATGGCCCGGGAGGTGCCCGACGATGTCGTCCATCTTTTCGCCGCGGTCGGCCGCTTCGACGAGATTGCCGCGGCGATCGAGAGGCGTTTCGGGGGTCTCGTCGACGCCATCAACCTGCGCGCGACGCCCGCGATGCCGGGACGGTATCCGCCCGATCTTCTCGCCGAGATACGCCGCATTCCCCACCTCTTCCGCGGGTTCAATCATTGACGGAAAGGGTGGGGCGGGCGCGCCCTTCGCTCATATAAGTCAAAAGGCGGGGCCCGCGGATCGTAAAATGGCCGAGTTCGAGGATTTCGAAACCGGCCTCGCGCAGAAGCGCTTCGGGATTGCGGTCGAGATGACAGCCTCCGGCAAGAGGGCGCCACCAAGGGGAAAGGCGGCGCTGCCAAAGCGCAAGCCGCGGATCGGGCGAGAGCCCGTGTTCGAGAAAGAAAAGCTCGGCTGCGGGCTTCAGCACCCGGCGCAATTCGACCAGGGCTTGCAAAGGCTCGGCGATCGAACAGAGGGTCCAGGTCATGATCGCCGCGTCGACGCTTGCCGCGGGAAGCGGCAGGGCGCTTGCCGAGCCTTCGACGAGAAAGGCCGGAACGGCCGCCGCGGCGGCCTGCCGGCGCGCCATGCGCAGAAGAGGCTCGGAAGGGTCGAGGCCGACGACAACGCTCGCCTCCCCGGCGTAAAACGGGAGATTGCGGCCCGAACCGACGCCGATTTCGAGAACCCGGCCGTGCGCCTTGGGGACGAGGCGGCGGCGGCCGTCGAGAAGCCTTTCCTGGCGCATCGCCCAATCGAGAAGCGCCGGCAAGATGCGGCTCCCGTAAAGACCCATTGTCACAGAGGCCGGGTGCGCTCACCGCGCACCCTGGGCGCCGCCAATGCCGGGCCATAAGCAAAGGCGAAAAGAAGAAAGGCCGCGCTCCACGCCGTCCCCGCGAGAAAGAGAACGAAAAGAGCGTGCCCTGCGGCGAGAGGCGACAAGAGGCGCAAAAGCGCCGCCAAAGTAACGAAAACATAGATCGCCTGCGTTCTCGGTCCCGCGGCGAGAGGGCGCCCAGTGTGGCCAAGAGAGGCGCGGGTCATCACCGCCAGCGTCATCGTGCCGATGGCGCCGGCCGTCAAGGCGTGAAGGGCCGCCGTCTGCGGCAGAAACGGCACGATCCGATCGAGGCCGAGAAGAAAAAGGCCAAAAGCAAGCCAACCGTAACCGAGATGAAGAACGAGAAGCAAAGGGTCGGAAAACGTCGCCGCCCCGCGCCAGCGGGCAAGGCGAAAGGCAAGGGCAAGCCCGGCGAGAAGGGCAATTGGCGGGGTTGCTCGTCCTTCGGGCGCCACGACCCAAAAGGCGAGAGCGAGCCCCACCGCCGCGAGAGCGGCGCGATCGAAAGCGCCAAAAGAGGCGGGGGCCGCGCTCTGCGGCTTTTCTTTCTTGAGCCAGTTGCGGGTAAAGCTCGGGATGATGCGGCCGCCGACAAAACTGATCAGCATCAGAAGAGTGGCGATGCCGAGACGGTTTCCGAACGGGGCGGTGCGGGCAAGGCCGAGCGCTTCGAGATGAACGAGAAGATTGGCGGCAAAAAGCGAGGAGAGCGCCGCCACCATCGGCAGATTGCGCCAGTTGCGCCCGGCGACGATCTCGCGGGCGACGACGAGGAGAAAGAGGAAGGGAAAGGAAAGGTCGACAAGAGCCGCCAAAGGCTCTCCGATCCGCGCCGAAAAGAAGACCGCGGCGCGTCCCGAAAGCCACAGAAGAAGAAGGCCCAAAAGCGGCGGCCCTTCGAGAGGCATGCGTCCCGTCCAGTTGGGGATGGCGGTCAACAAAAACCCCGCGACCACCGCCGCGCCATAACCGAAGACCATTTCGTGGACATGCCAGAAGAGCGCCGGAAGCGCGCTCGGCAAACCGCTTTCCCCGGAAAAGGCGAGAAGCCAAAGCGGGATCGCCACAGCCGACCAGATCGACGCGAAAAGAAAGAAAGGCCTGAACCCGGCCGCAAGAAAAGCCGGCCCTCCATCTCTCCGGTAACGCGGGATACCCGCCATCGGCATCTTTCCTCGATGCGATCCTCGATGCGGGAAGAGATGTCGTCGGGATAACGCGCGGTGCAAGCCCCGCGACAAAGAGCGCCCGAGAGGATAAAAGGCCTCGTCTGCGCTCCAAGCGCGTTTTTCTGCCGCAAAGGAGGAGCATGAAGGAGAGCGCGATCCACCTCGTTCTCGGCGCCGGGCTTGCCGGAACTTCTGCGGCTTTGGCGATGCGCGAATCCGGGTTCGAAGGGCGCATCCTTCTCATCGGCGAAGAAAAAGAGCTTCCTTACGACCGCCCGCCTTTGTCGAAAGCGGTCCTCTCCGCCGCCGAACCAAAGCTCCCCTATCTCCACCCGGAAAGCCTTTACGCGGAACGCGGGATCGAGGTGATGAGAGGCTGCCGGGCCGAGGAAATCGACCTTAAGGCGCACCGGTTGCGGTTGAGCGATGGGCAAAGCCTCTCTTACGACCGCCTTCTCGTTGCGACGGGAGGGCGCGCGCGCCTTCTTCCCGTTCCCGGAGGAGAAAGCGCGTTCACTTTGCGCAGCCTTGGCGAAGCTCTCGCCTTGCGCTCTCTTCTCCGCGAAACCTCGCGCCTTGCCATCGTCGGCGCCGGCGTCATCGGCCTCGAAGTCGCTTCGAGCGCGCGCGCACTCGGGCGCAATGTGATCGTGGTCGAGGCTCTCCCGGGGGCTTTGAGCCGCAGCTTCAGCCCGCAGGTCGCCCGTTTCACCGAAGGACTTCACCGCCGACACGGGGTCGATCTGCGTTTCGGGGTCGCCGTCGAGGCGATCGAGAAGTTGGGGCGCGGTTATCGCATCCTCTGCGGCGCGGGAGAGGCGGTCGAGGCCGATCTCGTCCTCGCCGGGGTCGGGATGAAGCCGGCGGTCGAACTTGCCGAAGCGGCCGGGATCGCGGCCGATCAAGGCATCCTTTGCGACGAATTCGGCCGCACTTCGGCCGCGGACGTCTTTGCCGCGGGCGACGTCGCAAGCTTTTGGAGCCCCCGCGACGGCCGGCGCCAAAGGCTCGAACATTGGCGCCACGCCCTCCAACACGGCGCCGCCGTCGGCCGCGCGATGTGCGGCCACTTGACGCCTTATGACGAGATCCCGTGGTTCTGGACAGACCAGCACGGGGTCAATTTCCAGACGGGAGGGACGCCGCTTCTGGCCGAGCGCACGGTTTTGCGCGGCTCGATCGAAAGCGGCCGCTTTACCGCCTTTCACCTCAAAGGGGGGCGCCTTATAGGGGCGACGACGGTCAACGACGGCGGCGCCATGCGCCCCTCTCTCGCTCTCATCGCCGCCGCAAGGCCGGTTGAAGCCGAAGCGCTCGCCGACGGCAAACGCTCTTTGCGCGAGATCCTCAGAGAAGCCGGGTGATCGCCGCGACGGCCGCTTTCCGCCCTATTCGCCGATCAAAGTGAGGTCGAGGACGCGGCGATGGGGCTGGGCGCGGTGTTCCAAAAGAAAGATCCCCTGCCATGTCCCGAGCCGCATCCGGCCCGAGGAAACGGGAATGGCGAGCTGCACTTGCGTCAGGGCGCTTTTCAAATGCGCGGGCATGTCGTCGGCGCCTTCCTCGTTGTGCCGGTAAAGCCTCTCCTCTTCGGGGACGAGACGGCAGAGAAAGGAGAGAAGATCCTCCTTCACTTGCGGCGAGACGTTTTCCTGGATGAGGAGGGACGCCGAGGTATGCGGAAGGAAAAGCGTCAGCACGCCTTTACCGACGCCCCCTTTCTCGACCCAGGCCGCGACCTCGCGCGTGATTTCCTTGATCTCGCGCGCGGCGGTCTCGAAAAAGAGGCGGCCTTCGAGGATTTGCAACCGGGTCCTCCCTTTCTCTCCTTTATGCGCCCGCCGTCCTTGCCGTTCCCTTGCGCGCGAGGCCGCGTTCGCGACGATGGGCGGCGACAAGGCCCGAAAGGCTCTGAAAGCGGAAATCGAAACGGACGCCCGGAGGAGGAGGCGGCGTCGCGCCCGAGCCTTTCCTCCCCGCGCGGCGATCGATCCAAACCGAGGCGAGAGCGCAAAGATTGGCCGGGGCGTGATCGTGGAAAAGGCTTTGCGCGATGTGCAAAAGATCGCTTTTGGCAAAACCCTCTTTTTGCAAAGCCTCGATCATGAAACGGAAATTGCGCAGGTCGGGCTTGTAAGAGCCGATCTCTTCGGCCGTGAAAACATGGTCGAAAACGATCCCCAGCTTCTCCCGGCTCTTGGCGAAGCTGGAGCGGTCGACATTCGAAAGGATCGCGAGCTTGTAAAAGCCTTTGAGATAACGCAAGGCCGCGACCGTATCGGGAAAAGGCGGCCATTCGGCGATCGAAAGCGCAAAAGCGAGCGCTTCCCTCTCCTCGCCCTCGACGCCCCACGCGCGGGCAAGGGCCTCATAGACGCGGGCGAGGATCTCACGGTAGATGAGGCGCGGATTGAGGGCTTCCTCTTCGCTTTCCTCGCGGGCAAAGGCGGCGAGGATTTCCTCGCGAGAGAGCGCCCTCCCGCTCTTCTCGACGAGTGGCGAAAGCGCCTTTAGGATGCCTTTTCCCCAATCGATCAGCGTGCCGTAACAATCGAAGGTCAAGACCTTGAAATCGCCGAGCTTCGGCATCGATCCCCACAAGGGAAAGCTTTCCGTGGCGCAGTTCTGCGGCGAGCATAACGCGCGCTCCGCCGCTTTGGCGCGGATTTTGGCGAAAGGCCGGAGAAGAGGGCGGTGAACAGGTTTTCTTCCGAAGTCGATGTCGCGGTCCTCGGCGCTGGAGCGGCGGGGATCGCCGCGGCGCGCAGGCTCAAGGAAGCGGGCGGCCTTTCCCTCATCGTCCTCGAAGCGCGCGAGCGCGTCGGCGGGCGCCTGTTGACGGTCGAACGGGAAGGCCTGCCGCTCGACCTCGGCGGCGAGTGGCTTCATTCGGCCGACCGCAACCTCCTCGTCGGGATCGCGGAGAGCGCGGGGTTCGCCCTTTACCGCCGCCTGCCCGAGTGGACTTCGCGGCTCACTCGAAGCGGCGAAAGCCCGGAGGACGAAGCCGATTGGCTTGCCGCACGCGAGGCTCATTTCCGCGCCTTGCGCGCGGCCGCCCGCGACGGGGAGGACCGTCCGGCGGCCTGCGTGCTGAAGCCCGGAGGACGCTGGAACCCTCTTCTCGATGCGATCAGCAGTTGGGCGAACGGCGCCGAACTCGACCGCATCTCACTCGAGGACAATGTGCGTTACGAGGACAGCGCCATAAACTGGCGCCTTTTCGAAGGCTTTGGCCGCCTTTTCGAGGTTCTGGCGCGGGATCTGCCGGTCGCTCTCGGCGCCGCGGTCGAAACGGTCGAGCACGGCGGGAAAAGGGTTCGCCTCGAAACGGCGCGAGGAACGATTTCGGCGAAGCGCGCGATCCTCACCATGCCGACCGCGATCCTCGCCGAAGAGGCTTTGCGTTTCGCCCCTCCCCTTCCCGACAAGCTCGCCGCCGCCGCCGCTCTTCCTTTGGGGCTCGACAACAAGCTCTTTTTCGGTTTCGAAGGGGAGATCGCCGGGATCGAGGCCGATGCGACCCTCGTCGGCTCTGCGTGGCGGCGGGAGACGGCGGCCTATCAACTGCGGCCTTTCGGGCGGCCTCTAGTCTCCTCTTTTTTCGGCGGCCGCTTTGCCGCCGCTCTCGAACGCGAAGGACTACAGGCGATGGCCGATTTTGCGCTCGAGGAGCTGGCGCGGATCTTCGGCGGCGACATGCGCCGCCGGTTGCGGCCGTTGGCGGCAAGCGCGTGGGGAAAGGATCCTTTTGCCCGAGGTTCCTATTCCTATGCGTTGACGGGTCATGCCGGGGCGCGCGCGATCCTCGCCGCCCCCGTCGAAGAGCGCCTCTTTTTTGCCGGAGAGGCCTGTTCGCCGAATTTCTTTACCGCCGCCCACGGCGCCTACGAAACCGGTCTCGCCGCGGCCGAAGCGGTGCTCGCGAGCTTCGGCAGGGCGCGGTAGCGCGCTTCGAATGTTGCGCGTCACGCGCGAATCCCATTGTTTTTTTACCCAGAAACGCGATAATTTGGTGAGGCGGGGTGGCGAACCGGGGAATGACGCGCCGGTTGCATGCCGCGCGGTGCGAGGAGGTGCTTCTGCAAAAGCCCCTGCGTAAATTGGGCGGCCGTTCAATTGGACGCGTTGCGGGGGCGGCGGGCGTCATCCTTCTGGCCTGCCAGCCGGCAGTGAGAGCTTCCGGCAGTCACAACCAACATGCGGTCGCCTATCAGATCAATGCGGCGCATTCCGGCCGTATGTCATTACCCTACGGGATGAAGCTCGTCCCACCGTTGGTCCTCGAGTGGTCTCGAAACCTCGGCGGGCCGGTTTCCTATCCGTTGATTGCCGATGGGCTGGTATTCGTCACAGTCGGAAACACCGGAAGCTACGGCACCGAGTTCTATGCGCTCAAGCTGTCGACCGGCGACATCGTTTACCAGAAGCCGATCAGCGGAACCTATTACTGGTCTAATGCGGCCTATGACCACAAGCGAGTCTTCGTCGTCAATTTCGATGGCGAGCTTCAGGCTTTCGCGGCGGCGACCGGCGACCCGGCGTGGTCGGTACAACTGCCTGGACAATGGGCGTTTTCTTCGCCGCCAACGGCACGCGGCGGGCAGGTCTTTGTCGGCGGCGCAGGTGACGGAGGGACGCTTTATGCCGTCGATGAAGCGAGCGGAAATGTGAACTGGTCGGCGTTGGTTCTAAATGGTGACAACAGTTCGCCTGCGCTCGGCGACCAAGGGGTCTATGTTTCCTATCCCTGCCAGGCGTACAAGTTCAATCCGAGCAGCGGGACTCTGCTGTGGAACTACAACGGCGGCTGCGAGGGAGGCGGCGGCAAGACGCCGGTCTATCATCAAGACCGGCTCTATGTCCGAGACCTGGACGGCGGCTCGAACGCGATATTGGACGCGGCGAGCGGCGCCGAACTGGAGGGTTTCGGCGCGGTGCCGGCGCCGGCCTTCTTGGGAAACTACGGATTTTTTCTGGCGAATGGAACATTATACGGCATCGCTCTCGATACCGGGAATGCGCTGTGGAGTTTTGCTGGTGACGGCGAGCTGACGACAGCCCCGATCGTCTTCGGCAAGGCCGTCTTCGTCGGCAGCGGCAGGGGCAGACTTTACATGCTCGACCGGCGAACCGGGGGGATCGAATGGATGACCAACGTCGGGGCACCGATCCCGGCGCCCGACGAGCAAAACGCATCGCAACCCTTGACCGGTCTCGGGGCCGGGGAAGGCCGACTGATCGTGCCTGCGGGCAGCTCTATCTCGGCTTATGTTCCCTCTGGTTTGTCGCCGTAGCGCAAAGCCTCCCGCGCGATCAAAGGCGGCGAGGCCCCCTCTATCGCCGGACAGGGGAAAGCTTCGCCCATCTGCGCGGTCCAGCCATCTGCGCGGTCCAGAATGTCATTGATCTGACGGGATCGGCTCCCACTCAAGGGCAGTCTCTGCGGCGCATTCCCCACGGTCCTACGGGCTTTGCCGCGAAAGAAGATCGAGGATGGTCGCGGCGAGAGCCTTGGCGCGCGGGACGATCGTGTCGATGCGGCACCATTCTCTCTCGCTATGGGCGTTGCCGCCGACGGGGCCGGTCGCACAAAGGGTCGGGGTTCCGAGCGCGGCGGTAAAGCCGCTGTCCGCCGAGCCCCCGGTCGCCTCTCCCGAAAC
>JAJYIC010000064.1 GCA_021790295.1 Pseudomonadota bacterium
GGGCAAAAGCACCGCTTCGCGGAGGGTTTCGGCGAAAATCCGCCTCTCCCGCGTCGAAGCGCTCGACCGTATTGCCGATACGCTCTTCGCGCTTCTCCCAAGATAGGCCGATTTTCGCTCGAAACGCGGCTCATGGGGATTACTCAGACAGGCTCTCAGCCCTCGAGCAAGGCGGTGATCGCGTCGCGATCGAGCCCTTTGAGGCCGATCACGACAAGACGGCTGCGACGCTCTTCATGCCTTTCCCAGGGGCGGTCGAAATAGGAGGAAAGACGCTTTCCGACGGCCTCGACCACGCGCCGCCTTTGCCGCCCCGGCTCATCGAGAAAGCCTTTGACGCGCAACACCGCATGGCTTTCGACAACGGCGCCGAGGCGCGAGAGAAACCGGCGCTCGTCGCCAATTGCGGGGGGAAAGACGACAAAGCTTTCGAAATCGTCGTGATCGTGGTCGCCTTCGAGCTCGTGCCCGGTCGGGCGCGAGAGAAGGTCGTTTTCGGCCGCGGCGGAAAGACCGAGCGCAACTTCGGGAGGGACCGCCCCGCGCTCGGCGCGGAGAAGCTTGACCCCAGACCTGAGGCGCGCTTCGAGCCCCTTTTGCAAACGGGAAAGCGCGGCGGGCGGCAAAAGATCGGCCTTGTTGAGGATCGCGAGATCGGCGACCGCAAGCTGGTCGGCGAAAACCTCTTCGACCGGATTCAAATGAGGGGAGGATTGGTTTCGGGCGCCGTCGCCGTCAATCCTTTGCCCGAGGAGGGCGGCGGCGTCGACGACCGCGAGAACCCCGTCGACGGTGGTGCGGGTCTTGATCTCGGGCCAGGCAAAAGCCTGAAGAAGAGGCTTCGGCAAGGCGAGGCCCGAAGTTTCGACGAGGATATGCTCGGGCGGCGGGGCGCTTGCGAAAAGCCTTTCGAGGGCCGGGAGGAATTCCTCGGCGACGGTGCAGCAAAGGCAGCCGTTCTTGAGTTCGACGATGTCTTCTTCCCCGCAACCCGTTTCTCCGCAAGAAAGGATGAGGTCGCGGTCGATGCCGAGTTCGCCGAATTCGTTGACGATGACGGCAAGCCTTCGTCCTTCGGCATGGGTGAGAAGATGGCGTATGAGGCTCGTCTTGCCGGCGCCGAGAAAGCCGGTGACGATGGTCGCTGGAACGCGCCGCATCGCCTCACCCGCCTTTGAGGACGAGCGGAAGGCCCGCGGCGAGAAAGACGACGCGGTCCGCGAGCGCGGCGACTCTTTGGTTGAGAGCCCCCTGGGCGTCGCGAAAACGCCGCCCGAGCGGAGTTTCCGGGACGAGGCCCAAACCGACCTCGTTGGCGACCAGGACGACCGGGCCCGGCGCGCAATGAAGCCCCGCGCAAAGCCTTTCCTCCTCCTCGTCGATCGCCCGTCCGGCGAGAAGGAGGTTCGAAAGCCAGAGAGTAAGGCAATCGACGAGAAGCGGGGCGTCAGGGAGCGCATTTGCGGCGATCGCCGGCGGGAGTTCGAAAGGCGCCTCGATGGTGCGCCAGAAAGGGCCGCGCCGGGCGCGATGGGCGGCGATGCGTCGGGCCATTTCCGCGTCCTTTGCTTCGGCGGTCGCGCAATAGATCCCGCGCCCGGCGGCGCTTTCGATCAGGCGTTCGGCGTAAAGGCTTTTCCCCGAACGGGCGCCCCCCAAAACCAAGGTGACCGCGGCAAGCCCAGAGCCTCTATTCGATGGCGACAAGGCCCCTCCTCCGCCCGAGGAATTGTCCCTTCCGGGCTTCCCGCAAAGCCGAGGATCGCGGGCCGCCCACGGGCGATGCGGAGGTCTCCTGGCTCGGGGTCGTCGCCCGCGGCGCCTTCCCAGCCGGTTCTTCTTCCGGCCAGTGGCGCCTGCCGCGGGCTCGCCGCTTACAGTTGCGGGGGCAGCGCCGGCTTCACACCGGACTTCCCTGTCGCATCGCGAGGCGAGCCTAGCACGCCTTTCCCATTCGGCGCAAAGACTCCGCCTGAAATGAGCGTCAACGCGGCGGGCGGTTGACGGTCACGACCTGCCAGGCGCGGCCTTGCCCCGGGCCGTCGAGGCGGTCGATGCGGGTCATGGAACAATTGTCGATGGCAAAAGCGAGCGCCGCTTCGGGGTCGAGGCCGAGCGCCAGAGCGAGCGCGGCGCGGATCGTCCCGCCATGGGCGACGGCGATGATGTCGCGCCCGGGATGAACGAGGGCGAGGCTTTCGATCGCGCGCGCGACGCGGGCGAGAAGGGAAACGAAACTTTCCCCGCCGGGGGGCGCCTCAAACGCCGCAGCGTGCCAGAAACGGTGATATTCGCCGGCCCGCCTTTCCCTTGCCTCCTCGTAAGTGAGGCCTTGCCACTCGCCGAAATTCTGTTCGGCAAAGGCGGCGATCGCTTCGGCTTCGGGTCCGGGGATCGGGGAAGGGCCGGGAAGACCCGCAGAGCGGATCGCCCGCGCCGTCTCGTGGGTTCGCCGCAAAGGGCTCGTCACCCATAAAGCCTCGCGCGGGAGGAGTTGCGCAAGTCCGGCAAAAACCGCGCCATCCGAGCAGTCGCAGGAGACGTCGGTCTGGCCGTAGATCCGCCCTCCATGCGGGACGGGAGCATGGCGGACCCACCAGAACCGGGTCGACGGCTCAGTCATCTGACCGAGGCGAGGAGAAGCATCGCGATCTCTCCGACCTGTTCCATGGCGCCCAATACATCGCCCGTGTAACCGCCGATGCGGCGCCGCGCAAGGGCGCCGACGGCAAGAGAAAAAAGCCCGGCAAGACCAAGCCCCAAAAACCCCTTGACCGGGCCCAAGGCGGCAAGGGCGAAAAGAAGCGCCAGAGCCGCCGCCGCGAAAGGCCCTAACAGGCCCTTTTGCGCGAAAGCGGCGCCCTGACCCTCTTTTCGCGCCGGCGGCAACGCCAAGGCGGCGAGCGGCAGGAGGGCGCGCGAAACGGCGTGCGCGGCGAGAAGCGCCGAGAGCGCGGGAATAGGCGCGGCGATCGCGGAAAGGGCGGCGGCGCGCAAGCCAATGCTCAAGCTGATGGCGGCGACGCCGTAAGTGCCAAGGCGCGAATCGCGCATGATCGCGAGCGCCTCTTCGCGATCTCTGCCGCCGCCAAGGCCGTCGGCGGTGTCGGCGAGACCGTCTTCATGCATCGCCCCGGTGAGGAGAAACCCGGCGAGAAGCGCCAAAAGCGCCGCCGCCGCCGCGCCGAGGTGGAAGGCGCGGGCAAGAACGAAAACGAGGCCGCTCGAAAGACCGATCGCGGCGCCGACGAGAGGAAAAGCCCAGGCCGATTCGGCTATGGTTGCAGCCGATCGCGACGCTCTCGGAAGGGGAAAGCGCGTGAGGAAGACGACCGCCGCGGGAAGGCCCGCGAGGACGCGCAAAAAGGGCGGAGAAGCTTTCGAACCGGACACAAACGCCAAGGATAAAGGAAGCGGCAAAAGGGCGCCTCGTTTTTCCCTTTCGTTTTTCCCTATTGTTTTTCCCTTTGCCGCCTCTTTGCGAGAGCCCCCCTTTAGGGAGAGGATCGCGCGGGCGCGAGCGTCTCAAGGAGCCTTGTCATGAAAGAACCGGCCGCAAACCTCGACGAGATGCGCGCTCTTCTCGCGCATCTCCCCGGTCCCGACAGCGAGGCGGAAAAGGCGACGGCTTTGCGCGAGAAGGAACTGACAAAACCCGCGGGCGCTCTCGGCCGCCTCGAAGAGCTTTCCTTTTGGCTGGCGGGCTGGCAAGGGCGCCACCCGCCCCGTCTCGAACATCCGCGAACCCTCGTCTTCGCCGCCAACCACGGGGTCGCGGCCCGCGGCGTTTCCGCCTATCCCGCCTCGGTCACGGCCGAGATGGTCAAGAATTTCATCGCCGGAGGGGCGGCGATCAACCAGATCTGCCGCGCCGTCGATGCCGATCTCCGGGTCTTCGAGATGAACCTCGAGGCGCCGACCGGCGACATCAGCAAGCAGGCGGCGATGAGCGAAGAGGAATGCGCCAAAGCCATGGCCTATGGGATGATGGCGGTCGAACCCGGGATCGACGCCCTAGCCTTGGGCGAGATGGGGATCGGCAATACGACCGCGGCGGCGGCGCTGGCGGCGGCGCTTTTCGGCGGCGAGGCCGAGCTTTGGACGGGGCCGGGGACCGGGGTCGAAGGGGAGGCGCTCGAGGAAAAGCGCCGCATCGTCGCCGCGGCGCTCTCCCGCCACCGTTCGCCGGAGCGCGACCCGTTCGAACTTTTGCGGCGTCTCGGAGGCCTCGAACTGGCGGCGATCGCGGGCGCGGTTCTGGCCGCGCGGCTTGCGCGGATCCCCGTCGTGCTCGACGGTTTTGCCTCGACCGCGGCGGCTTCCGTCCTTTACGCCGCGCTCCCCGGCGCTCTCGACCACGCGATCGTCGCCCATCTTTCGCCCGAGCCCGGCCATCGCCGCCTGCTCGAACGGATCGGCAAAAAACCGCTTTTCGATCTCGGCATGCGTCTTGGAGAAGGGACCGGCGCCACTCTTGCTTTTGCGATCCTCAAGGCGGCGGCCGCCTGCCATGCCGGAATGGCGACTTTTGCCGCAGCCGGGGTGAGCGGACCGCTCGCCGAACCGCCCTGTTGACGCGGGCGCGAAAAAAGGCAGATTTCATTCGGCCGATGCGGCGCCGGCAGCGCCGGCGGGCTTTGCCGGCGCCGAGGTTCGAAACTGTCGCGGGAGGGACTCATGGCCGTGCCCGGTTATCGACCCTACGGTTGGGAACAATGGCCCGAGTTTCCGTGGTGGTCCTACCAGTTTCGCCGCGTCCTCGGCGAAACGCAGGAGGGCGGCGGCGCAATCAGCGAATGCTTTATGGCCGCCGAGGCGATGCGGCCCGGAGAGGGCGAAAGCTGGTTTGCCGAATGGAAGCGCCTCGCCGACCGGGTTGCGGCCGAGGCGGCGGCGGCCGAAGCACGGCGGCACGGGATTTCGGCGCGCAACGCCTATCTGCGGGCGGCCAATTATTACCGCGCCAGCGAATACGGTCTTCCGGCCCTCGACCCGCGCCGGCTCGAAAGCTTCAACAGTTGCGAAGAGTGCTTCAAGAAAGCGGGGCGGCACTTCACCCCTCCTCTCGAAACCTTGCGCATTCCTTATGAAGGTTCGACGCTTCCCGCCTATTTCCTGCGCCCTTCGGATCTCTTGACGCGCTGGCCGGTGCTGATCTCTTTCGGGGGTCTCGATTCGTTCAAAGAAGAACTTTATTTCCGCTTTGCGCGCGGGGCGCGTGAACGCGGGATCGCCTCTCTTCTCGTCGACGGACCGGGCCAAGGGGCGGCAATCCGCCACCAGGGCCTCACCACCCGTTACGATTACGAAGTCGCGGTCGCGGCCTGCATCGACGCTTTGCTTCAGCGCCCCGATGTCGATCCTTTGCGCATCGCGGTCAGCGGCTCGAGCCTCGGCGGCTACTACGCGGCGCGCGCGGCCGCCTTCGAGCATCGCCTCGCGGCCGCGATCTCATCGGCCGCGCAGTGGGATCTCGCCAAAAGCTGGCGCAAGCGCGCCCTTACCGACGACAATCCGGCTTCCTCGCAGATCAAATGGGTGTTCGGCGCCAAGACCATGGAGGAAGCCCTGAAAAACGCCGAACGTTTCACCCTCGAAGGCGTCGTCGGCCGCATCCGCTGTCCCTACCTCATCATCCACGGCAGTTACGATCATTTCGGCGGCCAGGAGGAGGCGCAGATCGCCTATGAGGCCGCCAAAGCGGCCGGGGTCGACGTCACCCTGATGCTGGTGCCGGCCGAACGGACCGCGGCCGAACACTGTCAGCTCGACAACCCGACGCTCGGGGAAGACATCGTATTCGACTGGCTCACCGACGTCTTTATGAAAAAGCCGCCGGCGTCATGACCGTTCGTTGAAAGGAAGGGGGGAAAGCCATGGCCAACGAAGCCGCAGCAGAAACTTTGAGCCCGCAGATCGTCGCCGAAGCGATCGATCTTTTGCCTCTGACAAAGCGCCTCGGGTTTATCACCTCGGCCGGGGCGATGGGGTATTTTTGCGATTCCTTCGACATCGTCGTCATCGCCTACGCCATGCCGAGCATCGCGCTCGCATTCCACCTGGCGCCCGCGCAACTGGGGCTTATCGGCTCCGCCGGCCTTGCCGGGATGGCGGTCGGGTCCTGGATCTGGGGCTGGGTCGCCGATCGCTGGGGACGCGCGGCGGTGTTCGCCAGCACGGTTCTCATGTTTTCGCTCTTTACCGGGGTCGCCGCGCTTTCCTACTCCGCAGGTTTTCTCATCGGCGCACGCTTTTTGACGGGGCTCGGCCTCGGCGGGACGATCCCCGTTTCCCAGGCCCTCGTCACCGAATATTCCCCGGCCGCTTTGCGCGGTCGGGTCGGCGGACTTTTACCGTTGTCCTGGCCTGCGGGGATCTTCGCCGCCGCGGGCGTCGGTCTTCTCGTCGTGCCCACTCTCGGTTGGCGCTGGCTTTTCGTGGTCGGCGCCTTTCCCGCCATTCTCGCTTATGTCGTGCGGCGCGTGGTGCCGGAGTCGCCGCGCTGGCTCGCCTCCAAAAACCGTTTCGAGGAGGCCCGCAAATCGCTTCGATACATCGGCATCGGCGAGGAAGAGCTGAAGCGCGCAAAGGCCGCGCTGGCGACGAGGCCGGTGCCGCCGATCGTCGAAGAGGCCCGATTTTCCGATCTTTTCACTCCCGAATACGCGCGCCGGGTGATCCATACCTGGTCGATGTGGTTCTTTTCGAGCCTTTCGGGCTGGGCCTTTGTCGTCTGGCTCCCGAGCATTTATGCGGGGATCTATCACATCGCCCTGACGCGCACCCTCTTTTACACGTTCATCGTCGCGGGAGCCTCGGTTCTCGGCCGCTTTATGGCCTTCGAACTGGTGGATCGGATCGGCCGCAAGCCGGTCATGGTCGGCGGCTTCCTATTGGGAGGAATCGCCGCCTGGCTTTTCACCGCGGCAACGACGCAGTGGGCTCTCGTCTCGGTCGCCGTGCTTTACGCATTTTTCGGCGACCAGGGGGCGCTGGCGATGACGGTCTATACGCCGGAGGTCTACCCGCTCAAGATCCGCGGCCTCGGCACCGCCTGGGCGATGGCTCTCGGCCGTATCGCCGGGGTCGTCTCGCCTTTGATCGTCGGCCTTCTCGTCGGCACCGGGAAGATCTCTCTCGTGTGGTGGTCGATGGGGACGTCGATGATGATCGCCGCGGTTCTTTCGCTGTGGCTCGCCTTCGAGACGAAGGGTCTCAATCTCGAACGCGTTTCCGAAATCTCGAAGGCGAGAGAAGGCGCCGCACGGCCGGCGCAGAGGCCGGCCTAACCTTTATTCGCCGATCTGCCCTCGTTCGCCGATCTG
The DNA here is from genome assembly GCA_021790295.1 of Pseudomonadota bacterium. Taxonomy (GTDB): domain Bacteria; phylum Pseudomonadota; class Alphaproteobacteria; order ATCC43930; family CGMCC-115725; genus AP-15. Next base: position 7,326 of record JAJYIC010000064.1, read on the forward strand.
CCCTCATTCGCCGATCTGCCCTCATTCGCCAATCTGAACGAGGGCGCCGCGGCGGCGGGCGTCGCGAAAGGCAAGGAGAAATAGCGCGGCGCCCGCAAAGAAAAAGACGAGATCGAGAGCCGCCGCCGTCAAAAACGCGCCGGCCTTGAAGTGATGGGCGAAAAGCACCGCCCTCATCCCTTCGAACACATAAGTCGAAGGCAGCGCCCAGGCGACGTGCTGCAACCATAAAGGCAGGATCGAAACCGGATAATAGACGGCGCTGACCGGCGCCAGGACAAAGACGCCGAGCCAGGCGAGGCTTTCCGCGCCCATGCCTTTTCGCAGGATCAAGGCGCATACCGCCAAACCGAGGCCCCAGCCCATCGCCAGAAGAAGGCCGAAAAAAGCGACAAGCGGAAGGCCCAAGGCAAAGATCGAATAATGATAGAGCGGTATGGCGAGAAGCGCGGCGGGAGCGACGCCGATGAGGACGCGCAAAAAGCTCATCGCCACCATAGCGAGAGCCCATTCGTAAGGCCGCAAAGGGGTTGCGAAGAGATTGCCGAGATTGCGCGACCACATCTCTTCGAGAAAGAGGATGGACAGGCCGAGCTGGCCGCGGAACAGAACATCCCACAAGAGAACCGCCGCCAAAAGCACGCCGAAAGCGCGAAAGACATAGCTCGAATTGTGATAAAGAAACTGGCTCATAAAACCCCAGATCAGCATGTTGAGGGTCGGCCAGTACAAAAGCTCGAGGGCGCGCGGCCAGGAACTGCGCAAAAGATAAAGATAGCGCAGAAGCATCGCCAGGACGCGCCCGCCCGCGGCGCGCGCCTCGGCGGCGATCATGACGCCCTCAAGCGTTGCGGCGCGCGTTCGCGCTCTATGGCGAGAAAGACTTCTTCGAGAGTGGCGCGCCCGTAACGGGCGACGAGCGCCTGCGGGGTTCCGCGGTCGATGATCCGCCCCTTTTTCATGATCATCACCTCGTTCGCCAGCCTTTCGACTTCGCCCATGTTGTGGGAAGCGAAAAAGAGGGTGGCCCCGCTTTGGGCGCGGTAGGCTTCGAGATAGCCGCGCACCCAGTCCGCCGTATCGGGGTCGAGGGAGGCCGTCGGTTCGTCCAGAAGGAGAAGCTCGGGCTCGTTGAGAAGCGCCTTTGCGAGCGAGACGCGGGTCTTCTGACCGGCCGAAAGCTGCCCCAAAGGGCGGTCGAGAAATTCCGCGATCTGCAGGTCCTGAGCGAGCGCGAGGATGCGTTCCCGCCGCCGCCGCAGACCGTAAAGGCGGGCATAGACCGAAAGATTCTGGCGCACCGTCAGGCGATGGGGAAGATCGACAAAGGGCGAGGAGAAATTGATGCGCGGAAGGACCCGATAGCGATGGGCGAGCATATCCTCGCCGAGAACCCTGACCCGCCCCGAACTCGGCAGCAAAAGCCCGAGGAGGATCGCCAAGGTGGTCGTCTTGCCGGCGCCGTTGCCGCCGAGGAGAGCCGCCGAGGAACCCGGCGGCAGAGAAAAGCCGATCCCGTCGACGGCGACGGCGCCCGGATAGCGTTTGGAAAGGTTCTCGACTTCGACGGCCGGCGCTATCATCGTCCCACTATGATAAAGAGCGGCCTTTCCCGCCAGAGCCGGCGATCCAAGTGCTCTTTTCCGCACCGCGCCGCTTGCCTTCCTTCCTTCTTTTGGAGAAGAAGGGGCGTTGTGGCGGGGTTTCCTTGCCGATGACCGATCAGGGTCCGGTGATGCAGGCGGCGCAAGCGCGCAGCGGTTTCGGCCGCGTCAGCTTGCGCACTTTGGTGCCGATTCGCTGGATCGCGATCGTCGGGCAGGCGGTGGCCCTTCTCACCGTCCATTTCGGACTGGGTTTTCACCTTCCGCTCGTGCCCGCTCTCGCGGTCGTCACCAGTTCGGTAGTTTTGAACCTCGTCCACATCCTGCGCCGGCCGGCCGCGGCGCAGCTCGGCGAACGCGAAGCCGCCTTCTATCTCGGTTACGACATCTTGCAGCTTTCGGCGCTTCTCTATCTCACGGGCGGGTTGCAGAACCCGTTTGCGATCCTGATCGTGACGCCGGTGACGGTGGCCGCGACCATCCTTTCGCGCCGTCCGGTGATCGCCCTCTCGGCGCTGGCGGTCGCCTCGATCAGCGTTCTCGGGCGCTGGCACCTGCCGCTCCCCTGGAGCGGGCCGCCGCCGCTTTTCCCGCAGCCTCTCGTTCTCGGGATCTGGATCGCGCTTGTTCTGGCGACGGTTTTCATCGCCGCCTACACTTGGCGCGTGGCGGCGGAAGCGCGGCAATTGCGCGACGCCATCGGCGAGACGCAGCTTGCCCTTGCGCGCGAGCAACGGGTTTCGGCGGTCGGCGCTCTTGCCGCCGCAGCCGCCCACCAGCTCGGAAGCCCTCTCGCGACCATCGCCGTCATCGCCAAGGAACTGGCGCGCGAACTGCCGGGCGACAGCCCTCATGCCGAAGACGCGGGCTTGCTCGTCAGCCAGTCCGAGCGCTGCCGCAAGATCCTCGCCGAGCTTTCCCAGCAACCGGAGGAGGATGGCGGGTCCCCTTACACCCATCTTTCGATCTCTTCCCTGGTCGAGGTGGCGGGAACGATCTACCGCGACCAGGGACGCCGTTCGGGGGTAAGACTGATCTTCGCGGCGACCGGAGAGCCGGCGGAGGAAGAGCCTTTTGTCCGGCGCAGCCCCGAGATCATCCACGGGCTCGACAACCTCATCCAGAACGCCGTGCAATTCGCCCGGCGCGAGGTCAGCGTCACCACCGATTGGGACAGGACGACGATCACGGTCGAGGTCAGCGAAGATCGGAA
>JAJYIC010000065.1 GCA_021790295.1 Pseudomonadota bacterium
TGCGCCAAGAAGCCTTTCCACCTCCGAAACGGGGGCAAGCGCGCTTTTTTTCGAGGCTCTTTCGCGCCCCTTCGCGCCCGCATTTCCAGAGCCGGGGCCGGGCATCCACAGCCACGGCATCGACAGATTTGCGATGATCCTCGAAGGGCCTCTCTCGCGCCTCGAATTCGCCCGCGCTTTGGGTTCTCTTGCCGCCCGGCGCGGGAGCGATCTTTTGCGCGTCAAAGGCCTCCTTTCCTTTTCCGATCGCGCGGCCGGCCCCGCCTTTGTCGAGGCCGCGCAACATGCGCTCTACCCGCCCCTTTGGCTCGATGACTGGCCCGACCCGGACCGGCGCAACCGCCTGCAATTCATCGTCCACGAAATCGCCCGCGAAGAGGTCTTTGAGCGCTTCGCTTTCGCCCGCCCGCGCCTTGGCGCGGGCGCGGCTTTCGCCCCGCGCAATTGCCCGCGCAATTGAAGGAGACAGGAATGCTGGACACGGTCATTTCCGGAGGTCTCGCCGTCCTTCCGACCGGCGCCGAAGAGGCCGACATCGCCGTCGCCGGCGATAAGATCGCCGCCATCGCCGCCCCCGGAAGCCTTGCCCCGCTCGCCGCCAAAAGACTGGTCGACGCCGCGGGACAGATCGTCATTCCCGGAGGCATCGACCCCCATGTCCATTGCCTGTGGCCGATCCCCTTGCCGGGGCAAAGCGAGCACCAAATGACCGCCCCCGCTTCGGTCGTCAGCCGCGCCGCGCTCTTCGGCGGCACGACCACGGTCCTCGATTTCGCCCCCGTCAATCCGGGCGAACGAATCGAGGCCGCGATCCTGCGCCGGAGCCGGGAATGGGCGGGCGCATGCTGTTGCGATTACGGCTTTCACATCATGGTTTTGGGGAAGCTCGCCCCGGAGCTTTTCGGCGAGCTTGGCGAGGCGGTCGGCGCCGGCCATGCGAGCGTCAAGATCTTTACCACCGACATCACCCCGAGCCGCAAAGGCCGCATGGTCGATTTCGGCGACATCTGGGAGGTCTTGAAGGTCCTCGCGGAAAAGGGCGGCATCGCCGCCATCCACGCCGAAGACAACGACATCGTCATGCACATGTACGAAAAGCTTTTCCGCGAGGAGCGCACAGGCTTCGAAAACATGGCCGAGGTGCATAACAGCCTGTCGGAGGATCTCTCCTTCAATCGCGTCATCAGGCTTGCTTCGAGCATCGAAGGAGCCGCCCTTTACATGATGCACACTTCGGCGGCGACCGGGGTCGATGCGATCGCCGCGGCGCGCGCCAAAGGCCGCCCAATCTACGGCGAGACCCTCCACCAGTACCTGATTTACACGGCCGAAGACTATAAGCGCCCGAACGGCCAGATCTACCACACCTACCCTTCGCTCAAATTCCGCGCCGATCACGAGGCTTTGTGGCGGGCGACGCGAGAGGGGGCGATCCGCACCGTCGCGACCGATGAGATCTGCTGTCCTTTGCGGGTAAAGCTGCAAGGGCGGCGGGTCGACGATACGACAGGCGGCAATGCCGGGGTCGAGCCTCGCGTTTCGGTCATCTATACCGAGACCGTGGAAAAGCGCGGCTATTCCCTCAACGAGTTTGTCGCCCTTATCTCCACCAACGCGGCGAAGATCATGGGGCTTTATCCGAGGAAAGGGGTCCTTGCCGTCGGTTCGGACGCCGACATCGTCCTTCTCGACCCGCGCCGGCGCCATCTCGTGCGCGCGAGGGAGATGCACGAAGCCGATTACAGCCCCTGGGAAGGGCGCGATCTCGCCGCCTGGCCTTCGCTGACGATGCTGCGCGGGAAGATCGTCGTCGAAGGGAAGACGTTCTCGGGTGAAGAGAAAGACGGCAGCTTCATCCCTCGCAAGGTTGCCGACGAGATCCGCGCCCGGCCCGCGGTGTAAGAAAAGGACGAGAGGAGGCCGCGGGTTCCTGAGGGGCGCTTTGCGCCCTCGGGCGAGGCTTTGGCGCAAGGTGCGAAAAAGAATGGACTCACAATCCGCCGCCCCTGTCGAGCGAGCACTCGCCGAAATAAAGGCCGTTGTCGGAGTCAAAGGATGGATCGAAGAGAAGGCGGCGCTCGAACCTTATCTCGTCGAATCGCGCGGCCTTTATCGCGGCGCCACGCGCGCCGTCGTCCTCCCGGCCGAGACCGCGGAGGTCGCCGCGGTGGTGCACATCTGCGCGGCCCACCATTTGCCGATCATTCCTCAAGGCGGCAATACCGGCCTTGTCGGGGGCGGGGTTCCCCCTGAAGACGGGCGCAACATCGTCCTCGCCCTTTCGCGCATGAATCGCGTGCGTCAGATCGACGCCCTCAATTTCACCGTGACCGCCGAGGCGGGCTGCATCCTCGCCGATCTGCAAAAGGCGGCCGAGGAAAAGGACCGGCTTTTCCCTCTTTCGCGCGGCGCCGAAGGAAGCTGCCAGATCGGCGGCAATCTCGCAACCAACGCCGGAGGGATCGCCGTCTTGCGTTACGGCAACGCGCGCGATCTTTGTCTCGGGCTCGAGGTCGTCCTTGCCACGGGCGAAATCTGGGACGGCCTCAGAGGCCTCAGAAAAGACAATACCGGCTACGATCTGAAACAGCTTTTCATCGGCGGCGAAGGGACTCTCGGCATCATCACCGCGGCAACTCTCAAGCTTTTCCCGAAACCGCGCGCGACCGAAACCGCCTTTTTGGGCCTCGGACGGGTCGAGGACGCGATGGCCCTTTTCGCCGAGGCGCGCGCCGCGACGGCCGACCAGTTGACCGCCTTCGAACTGATCCCGCGCGCCGGAGTCGATCTCGCTCTCGCCCATGTCCCCGGCACGATCGATCCTTTGGCTTCGCCCTATCCCTGGTACGTGCTTCTCGAAGTCTCTTCGAGCGAAAAGGGAAGCGGGCTTTTGGCGCTTTTGGAGAGGCTTCTCGAAGCCTCTCTCGCAAAGGGCCTTCTCGCCGACGCGGTGATCGCGCAAAGCCTCGCGCAAAGGCGCGATCTCTGGTTCGTGCGCGAGGCGATCGTCGAGGCGCAAAAATATTCGGGCTCGATCAAGCATGACGTCGCCGTGCCGGTGAGCCGGGTCGCGGAGTTCATCACTCGCGCCTGCCGCCTTGTCGAAGAGCGCCTTCCCGGCATCCGCCCGATCGCCTTTGGCCATGTCGGCGACGGCAACATCCATTTGAACCTGACCGAGCCCCAAGGGTACGACCGCGCCTTTTATCTTTCGCGCTGGCAGGAGTTCAACGACATCGTCCACTCGCTCGTCAGCGATCTCGACGGCTCGATCAGCGCCGAGCACGGGGTCGGCCGGCTCAAACGCGAAGAGATCACCCGGTATAAATCGCCGGTCGAGATCGAACTCATGCGCCGCGTGAAGCGCGCCCTCGATCCGCAGGGCATCATGAACCCCGGGAAGGTGGTCGCCCTTTAGATTTTGCTCAGGCGAGCCTTGCCGGCGTTCCTTGAGAAGGCGCGCGCGGGGGCGCCTCCGCCCGCTCCTCCGTTGCGGCTTTTGCGATCTGGACGAGAGCCCGCAAAAGTTTCGCGACGCCTTGAAGGCGCTCCTTCTCCCCCGGCCAGTGGCGCAGATAGACGAGCTTCTGGTCGGGGCGAAGCTTTAGGGTCCCGGACTGGCGCGCGATCAGAGCGAGAAGCCCTTGCGGATTGGCATAGCGATTGCCGCGAAGGGCGATGAGCGCTCCTTTCGGCCCTGCTTCGATGCGTTCGACCCCGGCGTCGCGGCAAAAGCGTTTGATCTCCGTGATTTCGAGAAGATTTTCGACCTCGCGCGGCAACGCTCCGAAACGATCGATCAGTTCGGCGGCAAAGGCGTCGATTTCGCGCCGCTGCGAAAGCTGCGCGAGGCGCCGGTAAAGCCCGAGGCGAACGCCGAGATCGGCGACATAGGTTTCGGGGATCAAAACGGGCGTGCCGAGGGTGATCTGCGGGCTCCAGTCTTCCTGCGGCTGGGCGTCCCCTTCGGGGCCGCGGGCGGCGGCCACCGCCTCTTCGAGCATGTGCTGGTAAAGCTCGATCCCGACCTCGCGCATATGGCCCGATTGCTCTGCGCCCAAAAGGTTGCCGGCGCCGCGGATGTCGAGATCGTAACTTGCGAGCTGAAAGCCGGCGCCGAGAGTGTCGAGCGTTTGCATCACTTCGAGCCTTTTCCGCGCGTTTTCCGAAAGCTCCTTCTTTTCCGGCAAGGTCAAATAAGCGTAAGCGCGCAGCTTGCCGCGCCCGACCCGGCCGCGAAGCTGATAAAGCTCGGCGAGGCCGAACATGTCCGAGCGATGGACGACGAGCGTGTTGGCCGAAGGGATGTCGAGACCGGAATCGATGATGTTGGTGGAAAGAAGAAGATCATAGGCGCGCTCGTCGAAGCCTTTCATCACCGTTTCGAGTTCGAGCGCCGGCATGCGGCCGTGGGCAAGCGCGAGCCTCAATTCGGGAACGAGCGCCGCGAGCCTCAGCCGCACCTCCTCGAGATCGGCAATGCGCGGCACGACGTAAAAGATCTGCCCGCCGCGGTCGCGCTCCCTCATCAAGGCCTCGCGGATCACCACCGGATCGTAAGGCATGACAAAGGTGCGCACGGAGAGGCGATCGATCGGAGGGGACGCGATGAGGCTCATCTCGCGCACGCCCGAAAGGGCGAGTTGCAAGGTGCGCGGGATCGGCGTCGCCGAAAGCGTCAGGACATGAACATCGGCTTTGAGCTGTTTCAGCCTCTCCTTTTGCGCGACGCCGAAATGCTGCTCTTCGTCGACGATGACGAGAGCGAGATGGGAAAAGCGCACATCCTTGGCGAGCAGCGCGTGGGTGCCGATGACGATCTCGATCTTCCCTTCCGCGACACCCTTTTTGACCGCCTCGGCGCTCTTGCCGCCGACGAGACGGGAAAGCTGTGCGATCTCGACCGGAAGACCGGCAAAGCGCTCCTTGAAGCTTCGCGCATGCTGGCGCGCGAGAAGCGTCGTCGGCACGATGACGGCGACCTGCCCGCCCCCCATCGCCGCGACGAAAGCGGCGCGCAAAGCCACCTCGGTCTTGCCGAAGCCGACGTCGCCGCAGATCAGGCGGTCCATGGGTTTTCCCGAGGCCATATCGGCAAACACATCGAGGATGGCCCGCAACTGGTCCTCGGTCTCGGGATAAGGGAAGCGCGCGGCAAATTCCTCGTAAAGCCCTTCGGGCGGCGCCAGGATCTCTCCCGGTTTGAGCTGGCGCGCCGCGGCGATGCGGATCAGCTCATCGGCAATCTCGCGTATGCGCGCCTTGACGCGCGCTTTGCGCGATTGCCAGGAGAGGCTGCCGAGGCGGTCGAGCTGGACGCCCCCTTCTTCGGCCCCGTAACGCGACAACACCTCGATATTCTCGACCGGAAGGAAAAGCCTGTCGTCGCCGGCATAAAGAATCTTGAGGCAGTCGTGAGGGGCGCCGCCGACATCGATCGTCTCCAAAGCCTCGTAACGGCCGATGCCGTGCTCGGCGTGGACGACGAGATCCCCCGGCGCGAGGGTCGTCGCCTCGGCGATAAACTGGTCCGAAGGCCGGCGCCGGCGCGGCACGCGGGCCAAGCGGTCGCCGAGAATGGCCTGCTCCGAGAGAAGAAGGAGGCGGTCGGTAACAAAGCCCGCTTCGATCGCGAGCACCGCAAGCCCGACCGCCCCACGGGGAAGGCGGGCAAGCGCCGCGCCGCTGTCGATGCGGCGAAGATCCTTGACCCCATGTTCTCTAAGGACCGTCGCAAGCCTTTCGGCGGAGCCGGCGCTATAGGCGGCGATCACCGCCTTGCGGCCTGCTTTCCCTTGGGATTCGAGATATTCCCTCACCGCTTCGAAAAGATTGACCTTTGGGTCGGCGCGCTCGGCGGCAAAGTTCCGCGCCGGCCGTCCTCCCGCATCGGCGCCCTTTCCCCCTCCGGGCAAAGCAAAGGGCGAAAGGCGGATGAGGCGGCGGCCCGAAAGCGCCTTTTCCCACTCGCTTTCGTCCTGAAAGAGAAGCTGCGGGCGCACCGGGCGATAGGGAGGCGCGCCGCGGGCCTCGGCGAGGTTGCGGCGGGCGCCATAAAACTCGGCGATCGCTTCGAGACGGTGGGCGCGAACCCCCTCCACGTCATGATCAAACGAGATCGCCGCCCCGGGCAGATAATCGAAAAGGGTCTCCAGCCTTTCGTAATAAAGCGGAAGCCAATGCTCCATCCCCGGCTGCCGGCGCCCGGCGCTCACCCCTTCGTACAAAGGGTCGTCGGCGCCGGTGACGCCGAATTCCTCGCGGTAACGCCGCCGGAAGCGCCCGACCGACGCCTCGTCGAGAAGCACCTCGCCGATCGGGCGCAAAATCAGTTCCTCGATCGCTCTGTGCGAACGTTGCGAAAGCGGATCGAAGCTTTTGATGCTTTCGATCGCCTCGCCGAAAAAGTCGAGGCGATACGGCTGGCCGGCGCCCGCAGGGTAAAGATCGACGATGCCGCCGCGTACCGCGAATTCCCCCGGTTCGCGCACCGTTTCCGTGCGCAGATAGCCGTTTGCGGCGAGAAAGCCGCGCAACCGGTCGAGGGCGATGCGCGCGCCCGGGGCGAGGCTCAAAACCCGACCGGCAAAAAGAGAGCGCGGCGGCAGGCGCTGAAGGAGCGCATTGACCGTGGTCAGAACGAGGAGAGGGGACGCGCTTTGGTTGGCGAGCCGGGCGAGGGTGTCGACTCGGCGGCTGACGATCTCGGCGTTGGGCGAGACCCGGTCGTAAGGCAGGCAATCCCAGGCCGGGAACGAGAGGGTTTGAAGCGGCGGATGAAAAAACGCCAAAGCCGAAGAAAAACGCGCCATGCGCCCGTCGTCGCGGCAGACATGAAGAGAGAAAGGGGATGGGCCCTCTTCCGCCAGCGCGCCCAAAAGGGCCGCGTCATACCCTTCGGGGGCGCCAAAAAGCTCGACCGGGCCCTCTCGCCGCGAAAGCGCAAGGGCGGTTTCGGAAAATGCCTTCATTCTTTGAAAAGGGTGCTCGGGAAAGCCAGAAACAGTCGCGTCACATCGTGGTCATAAGCCTCGGGCGGCGGCTTTCTGCCGCAAAGCCAATCGAGGAGGTCGGCGTCGGTGCATTCGAGAAGCGCCTCGTAGCGTTCGAGCTGCGGCGGATCGAAACGCCCGAGATACGCCTCGGCAAAAGGGCCGAGGACAAGATCGGCTTCCCGCGTCCCGCGGTGCCAGGAACGGTAGAGGAGCCGTTTGCGGCGGGGATCGCGAAATGGCGTCATCAGTTCTCCGAAAGGCGCCCGAAACATATAGAATTCCTCCTGGAGAGAACCAGACGCAATCCGCCGCAGGAGCCTCGTGCGCCCCGCTCTTCTCAATCCCCTCTTTGCCCCCGCGACTTCCCTTCCGGGGATCGGGCGCGGGTTCGCACGCCTTATCGAAAGGCTCGCCGGCCCCCTTGTCCTCGATCTTCTCTGGCATCTGCCTTCGTCCCTTGTCGACCGCCGCGCCGCGGCGGCGATCGCCGACCTCGAAGAGGGCCGCATAGAGACGATCCGGCTCACCATCGAAGCGCACAAACCCGCCGCCGGGCGCCGGCCTTACCGGATCATCTGCGGCGACAAAACGGGCCGGCTTCTCCTCGTCTATTTCACGGTCAAAGGCAATTATCTCGAACGCCTTTTGCCGGTCGGCGCCGAGCGCATCGTCAGCGGCAGGGTCGAATTTTATGAGGGCCTGCCGCAGATCGTGCATCCCGACCTGGTGCTGCGCCCCGAAGAGGCAAGCCGTCTGCAAGCGATCGAGCCCGTCTATCCGCTGACGGCGGGGCTGCGGCCGCGTCCTTTGCAAAAGGCGATTGCGGCAGCCGTCGAACGCGCCCCCGAACTTCCCGAATGGATCGATCCGGCGCTCAAAGAGGCCCGCGGCTGGCCTTCCTGGAAAGAGGCGCTGCGCAGCGTGCACGCCCCCCGTTGCGAAAGCGATCTCGAGCCTTCCGCGCCCGCGCGCGAACGCCTTGCCTATGATGAAATTTTCGCCAATCAGCTCGCAGTGGCGCTTTTTCGGGCACGCCGCCGGCGCCGGCCGGGGCGGGCGATCGTCGGCACTGGCGCGCTTTCAGCGCGCGTCGAGGAGGGCCTCGGCTTTACCCTGACCGCAGCGCAAAGCCAGGCGATCACCGAGATTGCCGCCGACATGGCCTCCCCTCACCGGATGATGCGCCTCGTTCAGGGCGACGTCGGCAGCGGCAAGACCGTAGTCGCCCTGATGGCGATGCTGAAAGCGGTCGAAGCGGGCGCGCAGGCGGTTCTGATGGCGCCGACCGAGATCCTTGCCCGCCAGCATCACGCCACTCTCTCCCGCCATCTCGACGGCGCGGTCGAGATCGGGCTTCTGACCGGGCGCGAGAAAGGGAAGGTCCGGGAAGCCCTTCTCGCGCGGCTTCAAAGCGCCGCCCTGCCGATCCTCGTCGGCACCCACGCCCTGATCGAACCCGATGTCGTCTTTGCCGATCTCGCTCTTTGCGTCATCGACGAGCAGCACCGTTTCGGGGTCGGGCAAAGGCTCGCGCTTGCGGCAAAAGGCGAGAACGCCGATACCCTGGTGATGAGCGCGACGCCGATCCCGCGCAGCCTGATGATGACCGTTCTCGGCGATCTCGACTGCTCGCGGCTGTGGGAAAAGCCGGCGGGGAGGCTTCCCGTCCTCACCCGCGCGCTTCCTCTCGAACGCCAAAGCGAAGTGGTGGCCGCGATCGCGCGGCCTTTAGAAGAGGGCGGCAAGGCGTACTGGATCTGCCCTGTGGTCGAAGAGTCCGAAAGCGCCGATGTCGCCGCCGCCGAAGAGCGTTTCCGCTCTCTCGCGCCGCTTTTCCCCGGCCGCGTCGGCCTCGTCCACGGACGCATGAAAGCGGCGCAAAAGGATCGCGCCATGGCCGCGTTTGCCGAAGGCGCGACCCGGCTTCTGGTGGCGACGACGGTGATCGAGGTCGGGGTCGATGTGCCCGAGGCGAGCATCATGGTCATCGAGCACGCCGAACGTTTCGGCCTTTGTCAGCTCCACCAGTTGCGCGGGCGGATCGGCCGCGGCCGCGACAAATCGACCTGCCTTCTCATGTATGAGGCGCCTCTCGGGGCGATGGCAAAGCGCCGCATCGAGATCCTGCGCGAAAGCGAAGACGGGTTTCTGATCGCCGAAGAGGATCTGCGCCTGCGCGGCGCGGGCGAGATCCTCGGCACCCGGCAAAGCGGACTTCCGCAGTTGAAACTCGCCGACCTCCTGCGCCATGAAGGGCTTTTTGCGATCGCCCATGACGACGCCCGCCTCGTCCTCGAACGCGACGGCGCCCTCGAAAGCCCTCGCGGCGCGGCCTTGCGCCTTCTCCTCACCCTTTTCCGCCGCGACGAGGCGATCCGATACTTGCGTGCGGGCTGAGCCCGCCTCATAAGAAGAGCCGAACGCCTCATGCCCGCAACAGCCGCGCGCAAGATTTCGCCCGTCTCTCCCGCCCTTGCGCCCTCTCGCGGACGGCCGCGAACCTGCGGCGGCCGGGCGGCGGGAAAAGGGTGACGGTTTTCCCTCGCGGGCATTGAGAGAGAGCGTGGCCGCGGTCATCGAGGTTTCCGGCCTCGGCAAGAAGTTCGGCTCATTTGCCGCGGTCGACGCCGTCTCCTTTGCCGTCGAAGAGGGCGTCATTTTTGCCTTTCTCGGGCCGAACGGCGCCGGCAAGACGACCACGATCAAGATGCTGACGACCGTTCTTTCCCCGAACTCAGGCAGGATTTCCCTCGCCGGGATCGATCCGCTGCGCGAGCCCCTTCGCGCGCGCCGCGCCTTTGGCATCGTCTTTCAGGACCCGACCCTCGACGAGGAGCTGACGGCTTACGAAAACCTCGAGCTTCACGCCGTCCTTTATGGCGTCGCCCGCAAAGAGCGCCGCCAACGCATCGAAGCCCTTCTCGCTCTCGTCGGGCTCATCGAACGCAAGGACGAGATCGGAA
>JAJYIC010000066.1 GCA_021790295.1 Pseudomonadota bacterium
AACGCCACGATCTTCTAGAACGTGACCGCGCTCGAACGCAACGCGTAATCGAGGGTGAAAAGGTCGATCTCGCCCCCGGCTTTGCGATAATTGGCGATAAATCGCTCGGGCTCGTTCCCCGCAAACTCCGCTTCGTCGTCGTGGTAATCGTGAACGATGTCGGGCGTTCCCTGAACCCAAAGCGCGGGCGGGAAGAGAGCCTTTTCGCCGCGCTCGAGGATCAGCATCGGGTTGCCTTCGGCCATCGCCTCTTCGCTCTTCCAGTAGGTGTCGTGCTTTTCCTTCATGCCGATGGAAAAGGGCGTTGGGTTTGGCAAGCGCGCGTGCTTTTGCGCATGGCGGTAGCGCGAGAGAGGATTGATCACAGGCCAGGACATCGCCACAGAAGAAAGGCTGGCATCGACCGCGGGCGAACCCGGCGGCAAAGGGATCGACGCATAACGGGGATCGAACGGCCGCATCGCCGCCAGCATCGCGAGATGCCCTCCGCTCGATTGTCCGGCGATGCCGACCCTTTTGGGCTCGATGCAAAACCGCGCGGCATGGGCCTTGAGCCAGCGGATCGCGTAATTGATGTCGATGAGAGAGGCGGGATAGCCGTCGGCGGCGTGGCGGAAATCGAGAGAGGCGACGAAAAAGCCCGCTTTTGCGAGGCTCCGATCGAGACCCTCGGTGCCCGAACGATCGCCGCTCGTCCACGCTCCTCCATGGAGATCGACGACCGCGGCAAAGGGTCCCTTTCCTTCGGGCTTATAAAGGCGGGCCAAAAGCGGCCGTTCCCCGTGGCGCAGATATTCGACGTCCTTGACGATGACTTCTTCCTTTGCGCCCGTCATTCTGCCTCCCTCTGCGTTCGCTCTTCGCAATTATCTAAGCCCGCCCGCGCTCGCTGCGGGCGCGGCAACCCTACTCCCTCGAGCCTTTGCCGGAAAGCGGCCTCTTCTCTCAGAACGCCCCGGCAAACGCGGGGAGAGCGGCAAGAAGGCTTGCCGCAAGCGCTCCGAGGATGACCACAAGCCACGGCGGAACCGACCACAAGGCGAGAAGAAGATAGGCGAAAAGGCCGATCGCGAAATCGGCCGGGCCGTGGATCGCGCTGGTCCACACCGGGCGGTAAAGCGCCGCCAGAAGAAGGCCGACAACCGCGGCGTTGACCCCTCCCATGGCCCGCCGCACGAGCGCGCGGCGGCGCAAACCGTCCCAGAACGGCAGAATTGCGAAAAGCAGGAGAAAACTCGGAAGAAAGATGGCGACAAGGCAGAAGAGCCCGCCGAGCCAGCCGCTCGGCGCCCCACCCATCGCCGCGCCGAGATAGGCGGCAAAGGTGAAAAGCGGACCCGGGACCGCTTGCGCGGCGCCATAACCGGCGAGAAAGGCGTTGTTCGAAACCCATCCGGGAGGGACGACAGAGGCCTGAAGCAAAGGCAGGACGACGTGTCCGCCGCCAAAGACGAGCGCTCCCGAACGAAAAAAGGCGGCGAAAAGCGCGAGCGGATGCGAAGGGTAAAGCGCGGCAAAAGCGGGAAGCGCGAAAAGCAGGGCGAAAAAGAGGATCGCCGAGGCAATCGCCGCCCCGCGCGGGAGGAGAACCGCAAGCTTTGTCGTGGGCTCGGGGGCAATCTCAACGGGCAGAAAGAGGCCGGCGACGGCGCCCAAAGCGATCGCCCCGATCTGCCCCAAGGCCGAAGGCGCGGCAAGGACGAGGAGGGAGGCGGCGACGGCGATCGTCGCTTTTGCCCGGCCTTGGGCGAGGCTTGCCGCCATGCGCCAGACCGCCTGCGCGACGACGGCGACGGCGACGATCTTGAGCCCTTGCAATGCGGCCGCGCCGGCGACCTGCCCCAGGGCTTTGACCCCGTAAGCGAAAAGGATCATCGCCAAGGCCGAAGGCATGGCAAAGCCAAACCAGGCGGCAAGGGCGCCCAAAGGCCCGGCCCTGAGGATGCCGATCGTCATTCCGGTCTCGGTGCTTGCAGGGCCCGGAAGAAACTGGCAAAGCGCGACGATGTCGGCGTAAGTGCGCTCGTCGAGCCAGCCTCGCCTTTCGACAAGCTCGCTTCGATAATAGCCGAGATGGGCAATGGGCCCGCCGAACGAGGTGAGGCCCAAACGCAGGAAAACGCCGAGAACTTCCAAAGCGGCGGCGGCCGAGCCTTGGGCGCTTTTCGTTCCCGGCTTTCCCGCGCCGCTTTCGAGAGCCTTTGCGGCTCTTTCCCGCCGCGCCGCGCTGCCTTTCAATTGCGCCTCTTCCCTTCCCCCGACCGCTTTTCGCGCGATCATAGTAAGCGGGAGAATGCGCGGCAACGGCGCCTCGGCGCCGCCGTTGCGGCTCTCGCGCTTGACAAGCCGGCCTCTTGCCCGTTAGGCGTTCGCCCGCTCTTTCAAACGCTGCGGTTCCATGCCAGAGAAAAAATACGCCGCCTTTCCCGGCCGTTTCCTCATTGTCGGCTTTGGCAGCATCGGACAGGGCATCCTGCCGCTCTTGCTGCGTCATCTCGAAATTCGCCCGCAGCAGGTAACGATCGTCACGGCCGAGCCCTTGGGGCGCGAGGTTGCCGCCCTATACGGCGCTACTTTTGTCGAAGCCGCTTTGACCCGCGACAATTATCGCGCCGTCCTCGAGGGCCGTCTCGGCGAAGGCGATTTTCTTCTCAATGTCTCGGTCGATGTTTCGAGCGTCGCGCTCGTCGCGCATTGCGCGGAAAAAGGCGCGCTTTATCTCGACACCTGCATCGAGCCATGGCCCGGGGGCTATACCGATCCTTCGCTGCCCCCTTCGGCGCGTTCGAATTACGGCTTGCGCGAAGGCGCTCTCAACTTGCGGGCACGTTACCCGAAAGGCCCGACCGCGGTCCTCACCCACGGCGCCAACCCCGGGCTCGTCTCGCATTTCGTCAAACAGGCCCTCCTCGACGTCGCCCGCGATTGCGGCGAGAAGGGGGGGATCCCGCAAAGTCGAAAGGAATGGGCGCAATTGGGCTCGCGTCTCGGGGTCAAAGCAATCCATATCGCCGAGCGCGACACCCAGGTCTCTCCGGTTTCGAAGGAGCCGGGCGAATTTGTCAACACCTGGTCGATCGACGGCTTTGTCAGCGAAGGCTCGCAACCCGCCGAACTCGGTTGGGGATCGCATGAGCGGCATTTCCCCGCCGACGGGCGGCGCCACGATTTCGGTTGCGACGCCGCGATCTATCTCTTGCGTCCGGGGGCGGCGACGCGGGTGCGCAGCTGGACGCCTCTCGAAGGCTCCTATCACGGCTTTCTCATCACCCATGGCGAGTCGATCTCGATCGCCGATTATCTGACCCTCAAAGAGGGCGAGAGGGTGTTGTGGCGCCCGACCTGCCATTATGCCTATCACCCTTGCGACGACGCCGTCCTGTCGCTGCATGAACTGGCCGGAAAGAACTGGCGTCTGCAGGCCCGCAAGCGGCTTTTGATGGGCGAGATCGCGACCGGGATCGACGAACTGGGCGTCCTTCTCATGGGGCACAAACGGGGCGTCTACTGGTATGGTTCGCGCCTTTCGATCGAGGAGGCGCGGCGGGTCGCGCCGCATAATAACGCCACCTCTTTGCAGGTGACGGCGGCGGCTTTGGGGGGCGTCATCTGGGCGATCGAACACCCCAGAGAAGGCATCGTCGAACCCGACGAGATGGATTTCCTCAGGATTCTCGAAATCGCCCGCCCTTATCTCGGAGAACTGGCCGGCGTCTACGGAGAGTGGACCCCGCTTCTCGGGCGCGAGAGCCTCTTCGCGGAAGATCTCGATCGCGAAGACCCTTGGCAGTTCAAGAACTTCAGGGTTGTTTGACGCGGCGGGGGAAAAGGGCGTCTCACGCTATCTGCCGGGGCTGACGCGCCTCTTTTCGAATTGCGGCGGAAGTCGCGCCCCCTTTTAGTGGCGGAAGTGGCGCACCCCGGTAAAGACCATCGCGATCCCGGCCTTGTCCGCCGCGGCAATCACCTCTTCGTCGCGGCGCGAGCCTCCAGGCTCGATGACGGCGGTAATCCCCGCTGCGATGGCGGCCTCGACCCCGTCCGCAAACGGGAAAAAGGCGTCCGAAGCGAGAACCGCGCCTTCGCTCAGCGAATGCGAAAGGCCGGCGGCGCGGCCCGCATCGGCCGCTTTCATGGCGGCGATCCTGACCGCGTCGACCCGGCTCATCTGGCCGGCGCCGATGCCGACCGTCGCCCCATTGCGGGCGAAGACGATGGCATTCGATTTGACGTGCTTGGCGATCGCTGCGGCAAAAAGGAGATCCTCCCTTTCGGATTCGCTCGGGGCGCGGCGGGTGACCGTGCGCAAGCTTTCCCGTTCGGGGCGCAAACGGTCGCGCTCCTGGACAAGTAAGCCGCCCGAAAGCGAGCGAAATTCGGTCACGGCCGTTGCCGCATCGGCAAGGCCGCCGGTGACGACAAGCCGCAAGGCCCCTTTTGCCGCGAGCTTTTCCTTTGCCGTTGGCGCGACTTTGGGGGCGATGACGATCTCGACAAAGATCCGCTCTATGGCTTCCGCCGTCTTCTCGTCGAGTTCGCAATTGAGAGCGACAACCCCGCCGAAAGCACTTGTCGGGTCGCAGGCGAGCGCCTTCTCCCACGCCTCGAGAGGCGTCCTGCCGAGAGCCGCACCGCAAGGATTGGCGTGCTTGACGATCGCAACCGCCGGAGAGGGAAGCTCGGAGACAACCGCCAAGGCCGCATCGGCGTCGGCGTAGTTGTTGTAGGAAAGGGATTTTCCCTGCAATTGCCGCGCGTTCGCGATGCCTTCGCGGCGGATGCGGTAGAACGCCGCGCGCTGATGCGGGTTTTCGCCATAACGCAAGGTTTCGACCCGTTGCGCCGCAAGGACGAAAACCGGCGGAAAGAGCACCCCTTCCCTGTCCGCGAGCCATTGCGCGATCGCCGCATCATAAGAAGCGGTGAGGGCAAAGGCCTCCCGCGCAAGGCTCATCCGCATCGCTAAGCCGATCGCGCCGTCATGCGCCTCGATCTCGGCGAGCACGGGCGCATATTGCGAAGGATCGGTGACGACCGTCACGGCGTCGTGGTTTTTGGCCGCGGCGCGGATCAGAGCCGGACCTCCGACATCGATATTTTCGATGCACTCTTCGCGGCTGGCGCTGGAGGCCGCCTTTTGCGCAAAAGGATAAAGATTGCAAACGAGAAGATCGATCGCCTCTATCCCTCTCGCGGCGATGGCATCGAGGTGATCGGGGCGGTCGCGCCGCGCGAGAAGCCCTCCATGAATCGCCGGATGAAGCGTCTTCACCCGGCCGTCGAGCATTTCGGAAAAGCCGGTCACGGCGGAAACCTCGGTCGCCGCGATCCCCGCCGCGGCGAGAGCCTCAGCCGTTCCTCCGGTCGAAACCAGCGCCACGCCGCGCGCTATGAGCGCGCGCGCGAAAGCCGCAAGCCCGGTCTTGTCGCTGACCGAAAGGAGAGCGCGGCGGATCGGCTGCAAAGAAGAGGTCATGCCCGGAGCCGGTATAAGATTGCCGCCTCTTTTCGGCAAGCCCCCTCTCTCTTCAAAGGGCGAAAGCGAGGGCGGCGAGAAGGGCGGCGACGACAAGGACCGAAAAGGCGAGAGCAGCGGCGCCCCAGCCGCGCTCTGCGGCAAAGGCGCAAAGGAGGAGAAGAAGGTCGGCGGCAAGAACGCGCCGGACGACGGCGGCGTGGGCGAGCCCTTTTTCCACGGCGCGCTGATAGAAATGTTCGCGGTGCGCCTTCCAGATCCGCTCCCCGCGCAAAAGGCGGCGGGCGAGAGTGAGGCTCGCATCGGCGAGAAAATAAAGAGGCAGGATGAGGGCCGCCAGAAAGCCGCCTGCGAGCGCCAGATCGAGAAGAAGAAACCCGAGGAGGTAGCCGATGGGGACGCTGCCGACGTCGCCGAGAAATATGCGCGCAGGCGACCAGTTCCAATAAAGAAAGCCGAGAGCGGCGCCGGCAAGGGCTGAGGCGAAGAGAGCGGGGGCCTCCGGCGCCAAAAGAGAAAGGCCGAAACCGAGAAACGCCGCTTCGCTCCCCGCAAGCCCGTCGATCCCGTCCATGAAGTTGAAGAGGTTGAGAAACCAAAGCCAGGCCAAAGCGAGGAGAGCGAGCGTAAGAAAGGGCGGCAAAGAGAGGAGCGCAGGCGGCGGCGGAAGAGCGAAAACCCCGAAGCCGACCGCAGTCGCCTGCGCGGGAAGACGCCATGCCGGCGACAGCTCGCGCCAATCGTCGATCGCGCAAAGCGCGGCGAGAAAGAGGGCGCCGACAACGACAAAAAGCGTCTCCCTTGGCGCCCACCCCCAAAAGACGAGAAAACCCCAGGCCACAAGAGCCGCTCCTACAACCGCGATCCCCCCTCCGCGCGGCACCGGCACGGCATGAAGAGAGCGCTCGTTCGGCCGATCGAAAAGGTTCATCCGGCCAAGGAATGGGACGAGCGCGCGCGTTGCGAAAAAGGAGGCGGCCCAGCTCAAAGCGAGGACCGCCGCAGAAAAAGCCCCTTCGCCCATGCCCCGGAAAACCGCGCCCGCCCCTTCTCAACCGGAAACGGCGCGGGAAACCCGGGCGGAACGGCTTTCAAAGGGTTCCTCGCCTTTGCGAAAGCGCAAGGCCCGGGCGGGGGAGAGGCTTCTCGCAAGGCTTGGGGCGAAATCGCCGCGCCGGCAGAGCGCCCTTGCCCGCACCGCCAAAACCGGGCCGCGGACGCCCTCTTCGGCAGCGGTTTTCCTCATCGCTCCCTTCCTTTAGCGGCCTTCTTTCGCATAGCGGCGCCCGGCGAGGTAACGCACGCCTTCGGGGCCGCTCCTTTCGCTGTGAAGGCAACCGGCCTTCATGGCAAAGGCTTGCCCGCTGCGATACGTTTTCTCCTCCCCCTCGCAAAGGATCGTCATCTCGCCTTCGAGAACGAGAAGCCGCGCCTCGAATTCATGCGCGTGTTCGGGATTGAACGCGCCTTTTTCCATGCGTCTGTCGACGATCTCGTGGTAGCCCTCCGCGTCGAGCGCGGCCTCGAATTCCGCCCTGTTCATGGTTTCCTCCGTTCTTGCCACCCGATCCTAGCATAGATCCTAGCATAGCCCCCCGTTGCCAGTCGAAACTCCCGCCGACCGTCCGGGTCGAGCGGGTCACGCAGGGTCGAGGCTGGCGAAATAAAGCGCCGGGTCGGCGGCGCGCACGCGCGCCTGCGGCAGGCCGAGTTCGCCGCGCACGATATTGGCGCCAAGGACGAGAGAGACGCATTTGTAATAGGCGATCCGCCGCGACAGGCCTTCGCGCCCGAAACCGCAATCGGTCGTCAAGACGAGCCTTTCGGGCGGGATGAATTCGAGCGCCCTTCTGATCAGGGCCGCGACATGCTCGGGCGGTTCGACCACCGTGCTCGTATGACTGATGACGCCGATGCCGATCTTTTTGTCGGTCTTGTAGCGGGCGAAAAGAGGCAGATCCTTGCCGCCGCTCGAAGCCATCTCGAAGGTGACGACGTCGGCGTCGAGTTCCAAGAGATAGGGAAGGGCGCGTTCGTAGCTCGGAACCTGCCAATACACCCTTTGCTGGTTGGGGTTGCCCCAGCAACTGTGGGCCCAGATCTCGGCATCGACCCCTTTGAGCTGGCGGTTGAAGGCCTCGGTCTGGAATCGGAGATCGGCTTCGCTGCACTGAGGCTGCAAGGTCATCCCGTGCTGGCGCGGTTCCTCGACCTGGATCACGGGGCAGCCGGCGGCGGCAAGCTCTTTGAGTTCGGCGTTGAGGATGTCGCAAAGATCGAGGACGAGAGCCTCGTCGTTTGCATAATGCTGGTTCCACAGCATGCTGGCGAGAGCGGGCGCGCAGATCGTGCCGAATTTGACGGGGCGATCCGAAAGCCTCTGCGCGACCTGCCAGAGCGCGGCGTATTCGAGAGGCCCGCGCGAAAGCTTATCCTTGACGATCGCGGGCTGATAGGCCTCCTGAACCTCGTAAAGGATGTGGCCGGGTTTGAGCCCCAGGCGCCCCATCCAGCCTTGCGAAGTGTTCCGGTGACCCGAAACCCCGCCAAGCCTTTCGATCGGGTAGAAAAACCAGGATTTGCCGCCGACCGCGAGGTCGAAACGGCTGTCGCCGTCTGTCAAGATGTCGAGGCCGGCGGCTTCCTGCGCATTGATGACGGCGGCAACCGCGTCCTGATACTGTTCGCGGAAAAGGGTGTCGCCCATCGCCTTTTTGAAAGAGCGGCCGTCGAGGCTCTTCTCGAACCACAAAGGGCGCGGGTAGGAGCCTGTGATCGCCGTCGGCAGGATCATCTCGCGCGTGGTTTTGAGCATCGTTCCCACCCCGTCTCTCGGGTCAGTTCAGCCTGACGACAAAGCCGCAGCCCTTCTTCATCGGCCGCGATCGCTCTAAGGAAAGGGCTCAATCGAAGCTCAAAACCGTCCGCGCGACCTCGCCCGCTTTCATCGCGCGGAAAGCCTCGTTGATGTCGGAAAGCCGCCCGCGCTTCGTCACCATCTCGTCGAGCTTCAAGCGGCCCTGGCGGTAGAAGTCGAGATAAAGCGGGATGTCGGTGCGGAAACGGTTGGAGCCCATGCGCGAGGTCTGGACCTTGCATTCGGGGCGGATCGCCATCCACGGGAATTCGATTTTCTCTTCGGGCGGCAGCACCCCAACGATCGTTGCCGTGCCGCGTATGGCGAGGCTTTCGATCGCCTGCCTGCAGGCCTTGGCGTCGCCGATTGCCTCGAATGCGTGATCGACCCCGCGCCCTCCCGTCAAGGCGCGCACGGCTTTGACCGGGTCCTCCTCGCTGCTGTCGACAAAATCGCTGGCGCCGAGACGAAGCGCCATCTCGCGTTTGCTCGCGAATTTGTCGACGCCGATGATCCGTCGCGCGCCGCCGATCCGCGCCCCTTGAACGATCGAGAGCCCGACCCCGCCGCAGCCGAATACGGCGACGGTCTGCCCCGGCTGCAACCCTGAGCTTCTGAGCGCCGCACCGACCCCGGTCAAGACGCCGCAACCGACGAGAGCGGCGCGGTCGAGAGGAATTTCGGGATCGATCGCGACCACCGAGTTCTCGTGCAAAAGCATCTTTTCGGCATAGCTCGAAATGCCGAGAAACTGGCGGAAAGGCGCGCCCTTTTGCGACAGGCGGGGAAGGGCCTCATCGCTTCGGGCGACGATGGCGCCGGTACAGAGATTGGGGTGTCCCGAAAGGCATTCCTCGCAGTTTCCGCAAAAGCCGGAAAGGCAGGCGACGACATGGTCGCCGGGTTTGAGGCCTTTGACCCCCGAACCAACCGCTTCGACGATCCCGGCCCCTTCATGGCCGAGGACGATCGGCCGGTCGAGCTGAAAGCGCCCGAGACCGTCGATCACGTGGAGATCGCTGTGGCACACGCCGGTGGCGACGGTGCGCACCAGAACCTCGCGATCGGAGGGTTTGTCGATCTCGACGCGCTCGATCGAAAGTGGTTCCAGAATCTTGCGAAAGACCGCCGCTTCGATTTCCATGGCGCCCTCCGGGGATCGCGAACAGGATGGCGCACCCGGCGAGATTCGAACTCACGACCTCTGCCTTCGGAGGGCAGCGCTCTATCCGGCTGAGCTACGGGTGCCTCGGCTCGATTTCCCATAACGCGCGAAGAGAAGGGTTGCAAGGAGGAAGCCCATCCCGCCCTTCACTTGCGACCGAAGTAACTCTCTCCTGCGACCCCGGCGCCCGAAGGCAGAGCCGCCTTTGGATCGAGAACCCAGCTCGCGACATCGGCGATGACGAGCGGGCCTTCGAGATCGCGCAACAGCATGTGGTAACCGCTCTTGTAATAAGCCAGGCGCGGCCGCGAGCCCGGATCGGCAGGCAGAAGGCGCACGAAAAGGTGCATCGCGTGCTTCGGGATGAGTTCGTCATGCGCGCC
>JAJYIC010000067.1 GCA_021790295.1 Pseudomonadota bacterium
TTGCACCCTCCGGTCCAAAGGAGCGCGGCGGGCTTATCGCTCTCGAGAACGAAGTCTCTGCAAGCTTCGAGTTCGGCGCGCCGCGCGTGCGAATGGATCGGCACCACGACATCGACGGCGGGATCCTCGGCGATCACCCGCAGAGCCTCGGTAAAGACGTCGAGAGAACCGACGGCGGCCGCCGTCAGATCGGTCGGATTATCGACCCGGCCGAAATCCGGGATGAGCTTTTGAAGCCTCATTCCGGTTTCGGGCGCGTATTGCGGCCATTCGACGCCGAGGGCGGCGCCGCGATCCGCGAGCAGAACCGAATGCCCGCCCGAGACCGCGATTGTCGCCGCTCGGCAGCTTTTGGGCCAGCGCCTTTGCCGCAAAAGCATCGCCAGCTGGTAAAGCCCGGCGCAGTCGTCGACCTCGAGGATGCCGAGCTGGCGAAAGGCGGCGGCGTGCACCGCATCGCTTCCGGTGACGGCGCCGGTATGGGAAGCCGACTGCTTGCGCCCCTGTTCGGTGTGGCCGAATTTGAGCATGACGATCGGCTTTCCGAGCGCCGCCGCGCGAGCGGCCGCACGCGCGAGCCTCGCGCCGTCCGGTATCCCTTCCGCCGCCATCAGGATCACTTCCGTATTGGGGTCGGAAAGCATGAACTCGGCGAAATCGACGATGTCGATGTCTGCCTGGTTGCCGCAGCTCACCTGATGGCTGACGCCGAGACCCTCTTCGAGAGCGCGGTACATGACGCTGACCTGACCCAGTCCTCCGCTTTGAGCGATGATCCCCAAAGGACCGGGCGTCTTCGGCAGGGTGAGGCGCGACACCGCATGAGCCGCAGGCGAAAGGGCGAAACGGTTGGCAAAGCTGATAAGCCCGTTGCAGTTGGGCCCCATCAGGCGGATCCCGTTCGCGCGCGCGAAATCGACCATCTCTCTTTGAAGGGCGGCGCCTCGCGCCGTTCCCGTTTCGCCAAAGCCGGCCGTAAACACCGTCGCGAAAGGCACGGCGCGGGAAGCGCAATCGGCGAGGACGGAGAGAACGCGCTCCAAAGGGACGACGATGCCGACGTGCTCCGGGCTCTCCGGCAGATCGCGGACGCTCGGATAAGCAACCCGGCCCTGCACTTCCCCGGCCCGCGGATTGACGGGAAAAAAAGAGCCGGAGAAGCCGAAAGAAAGGCAGGCGGCAAAGCAGCGGCCGCCGAATTTGGTGAGGTCGTTGCTCGCACCGACGAGCGCGGCAACCTTTGGCGCAAAGAATTTTTCGAGGTCGAGAGGCGGTCTCCAGGCCGCCGGCAGAGAGGACGCCGTCTTTTCCATATCGGCACTCCGCGGCGAGCGGCTCTTCGATCCGGCCAGCGCCCGCCGTCACCGCCTTTTGCGGACACCGCCCAAGAAGCGCCGCGCAGGGCGACGCCACGGCAGGCGAAAGCCTACAGAGGCCTTGCCTTGCGGATTTGATCTAGATCAACGCTGCCCCCCACGTCTCTGCGGATTGTCGCGCCGGGGAACACCGCGCCGACGAGGCGCCGCAACGCGGGGGAAGCGCATGTTCGAATATTTCGCGACAAACTATACCTGGAACCTTGCCATCATGGCCGCCTGCAACGGCGGCGGCATCATCTCGGAAATCGACGACGCCTGCCGGCCTTTGATCGACGCGGCGCGCCGCAACGACGCCGCCGCCCAGGAAAGCTGGATGCAGTCGTGGATGAAGGTCGCGGAACGGGTCGAAGAGATGGCGGCCGCAGAGGAAAGGCGCGACTGGCGCCGCAGCGCCGGACGTAAATACTGGCGCGCTTCGGTCTACGCCTTTGTCGCCGAAAGGCTGATGGCGCCTCATGACCCCCGGCGCGACCGCGTCTACGGCAAGGCGCTCGATTGTTTCAAAAAGGCGGTCACCTGCCAGAACCACCCGGTCGAATTCGTCGAGGTTCCTTACAAGGACACCTCCCTTCCGGCCCTTTTCGTCAAGGCCGAAGGCGATGGCCGCAGGCCCACCATGGTCCATTTCGACGGGCTCGATCTGTTGAAAGAGCTTCTCTACCTGCGCGGCTCTGCGGAAGAGCTTCGCCTGCGCGGGATTTCGGTCCTGATCGTCGATCATCCGGGGGTCGGCGAAGCGTTGCGGCGCAGAGGGCTCAAGTCCTTTCCCGAAACCGAGGTTCCCGCCGCGGCCTCAGTCGATTACCTGGAGAAGCGCGCGGATGTCGATCCCGACCGCATCGGCATCGTCGCCAACAGCCTTGGCGGCTATTACGCCGCGCGCGCGGCGGCATTCGAAAAGCGCTTCAAGTGCTGCGTCCTGTGGGGAGCGCTCTACGACTTCGGGGCCAGACTCGCGAACCGCACCGAGCTTTCCGTCTCCCATTTCGACTATCATCTCAACTGGGTGTTCGGAGGCAAGGACAAGGCCGAGACGTTCGAGATCTGCAAACGCTTCACCCTCCAAGGGGTCACCGAAAAGATCACCTGCCCGCTTCTCGTCATCCACGGCGAGAACGACCGGCAGGTGCCTGTCGCCGACGCCGAGAGGACCTATCGCGAGGCCGTCAACAGCCCGCGTCGCGAACTCAAGATCTTCACCCTCGCCGAAGGCGGCGCCGAGCATTGCCAGATCGACAATCTCGCCAATTACCAGGACGTCATGGCCAATTGGACGGCTGAAGTCCTGGGCGCGACCCGGCTTTGAGCCGGGCACGCGCTTTCGTTCCCGAGCGGAAGCGGTTTTTCATAGAAAGAAAACAACCCCAAGAGGAGACGTAAATGGCAACGCAGACCTCACTGCAAAGCGGCGAAGACCTCATAGAGTTGTTCGATAACGCCCCTCTCGATGCCCGCTACTGGAGAACCTTTATCCTGATGTCGGGGCTTCAGATCCTCGACTTTTTCGATTTCTTTCTGATCGCCTTTGTCATGGCCGTTATCGGGCCAAGATGGCACCTCACTTATGGCGAGGGTGCGCTCATTCTCTACTGCGCCGGGGTCGGAGCCATCATCGGCGCCCTCGCTTGGGGATCGATCGCCGATGTTTTCGGGCGCAAGATGCAGACCGTCAGCGGAACCTTCATTTGCGGGCTCTCTGCCGGTTTGATCGGGGTTCTGCCGAGCGGCGCCTGGGGCGCGCTTGCGGTTTTGCGCTTTTTTGTCGGTTTTGGCCTCGCGGCCGGCGTCACTCCCGCCTTGACCATCGTCGTCGAGGTGACGCCGACGCGCTGGCGTACCGGTCTGGCGAGCTTTTATCTCATCTGCCCGGCGATCGGCACGCTTCTCGCCTCCTTTACCGCGGCCGCGCTTCTTCACACCCTCGGCTGGCGCGCCGTCGCGATGACCGGCTTCGTGGCGATCGTGTTCGGGATTCTGGTGTGGATCTTTGTTCCGGAATCGGTGCGCTGGCTGACGGCCAAAGGGCGCTTTGCCGAAGCGCGGGCGCAGCTCGCAAAACAGCTCAGAATGCCGATCGAACGCATCCCGCAGCCGACGGCGAGACCCGCCTCTCCGCCGCGGGCGAACCTTGGCGATCTTTACGCCAACCCGCGCCTTTTCTGGCAGACGGTGATCATTTGGAGCGGCTCGGCGACGGCGGCTTACGGGTACTATCTGTGGGGACCGACGATCGCCGCCCTTGCCCTTCACGTCAGTCCGGTGCAGGCGGCGAAATATTTCATCTACGTCTCATTGGGCGGCCTCACCGGCCGGGTTTTCGTCTCTCTCGTCGCGCCCAAGGCAGGGCGCCGGCCGATCGGCGCGCTTTTCGGTGTGGGCTCGATGGCGGGTCTCGCACTGGCCGGCTATTACCATGCCGCGCTGATCTCCGGGGTCCCCGTCTTTATCGTGCTCGTCATCGTTTCGGCCTTTTTCGTCGAAGGCGGTTTTGCCAACCTTGCCCCTTATACGATCGAGCAATATGGCGTGAGCCGCGGCTCGCGCTCCTCGGGTCTGGGGCAGGCCGCAAACGGGGTAGGGAAGATCGTCGGTCCGCTCGTCCTCGCCGTTCTCGCGGGGAGCGGCAACCTGATCGCGCCGCAGGCGACGGCAGCCGCCGTCCTTCCGGCTTTCATTTTCCTCGGCGCCTATATGCTCGCCGTCGGCCTTGCCTATGTCTTCCTCGGGGTTGAGACGAGGGGAAGGGAGATGGCGCTCGGCGATTAGCCCCTTTTTCAACTCGCCGTCACGGGCGGCCAAGGGCGGCGAAGGGCCGGCCTCGCCGAGCGTGTGATCGGCAAAGACCGCCGAGACGACGGCGCCCAAAAGCGCCCAAGCGCCGTCTGCCCGAGTGGTTCGAAGAGGGGGAAAGGAGGGCCTCGGGCGCATGCCTCCCGGCAGCGCTCAGATGCTCGGGGGCGCAGAGTGGAGAGGAGAAGAGGTTGGACGAGACTGGGCCCGCCGTTAAAGCCGTCGCCGATCGGGAGGCCGCCCTCTACGCCGCCATGATCGCCGCCGATTATGCAACCCTTAACGGAATCCTGTCGGCCGAGTCGACCTATGTTCATTCGACAGGCGTGGTTGAGACCAAAGGAGATTACCTTGCCGCGCTGCGGCGCGGACTGTACGAGTATGGCGAAATCCGCCGAATAAAGGGCCTCACCCGGATCTTTGGCGGCGCTGCGATCACATGCGGCGTCATCGACATGCTGGTCGGCGCTGAAGGCGGGGCCAAGAGCGTCATCCGCCTCCAGCACGTCCTCGTGTGGGTGGAAGAGGAGGGCGTATGGAGGCTCTTGCTGCGCCAGGCGACGCGCCTGCCTCAATGAGTGTCCGCGCCCGCGAAGGAGCCATTGCCCGCCCCGGCCTCACCCGAACCGTGACGGGAACGCCGGTTGACGGCAAAGCGTCGCGAGCGGGAACCCTCCCCCTCAGGCGCTCCCCGTCCGCAGCGCGCGCGCCGGGAGCGCCTCGCCGAGCGTGTGATGGGTGAGCAGGGCGGAAACGGCGGCGCCGACAAGCGCGAGAGCGCCCGCCAATATGAAGGCCGAGTTGAAGCTTCCCGTCGCCGCCACGATGTAACCCGTAATGATCGGCGCCAAAAGGCCGAAGACGTTGCCGCCGAGGACAAGGAACGCGAAGGCGCGGCCGCTGTCGGCAGGGGAACGCAAAAGGTCGCTGGTCAGCGCGCCGTTGGCGGCTGAGGTCGTGTTGCTAAAGCCGACCGGCAGGATCGTCAGCAGGACGACGAGCCAGAGCGATTGCGCCAACGGGATCAGCATGCCCGCGGCGGTCAAGATCAGAGAGAGCATCGCGACCATGCGACGGCGCCCACTGCGCAACGCCCCGTGCGACAGCAACCGATCGCCGATCCAGTTGGTCGCGATCATGATGACCGCGCCTGCCGCGAACGGCACCGCGGTGAAGAGCCCGGAATTGGCGATTGACAGGTGGCGGGCGGTCACGAGATAGCTCGGCAGCCAGGCGAGATAGAGGTAAAGCGAATAGACCGCGCAGCCTTGCGAGATCGCCAGACCCCACATCGAAGGCGAACGAATGAGCCCGAGATACCCGATGCCGGGCCCCTGCGAGGCAGGTTCTCCAGCGTGGCGTTCGGCGAGGATTCGCTCGCGCTCGGGCTGCGGCAGCCAGGACGTGCGTTCCGGGGTCGAGACCAGCGCCATCCATACGCCCACCCACAAAAGGCCGATCCCTCCGGTCACGACGAAAGACCACCGCCAAGAGGTCGCCTGGATCAGCCAGGCAATCGCCGGAGAGGCAAGGGCGGGGCCGGCCATGGTCCCGGACGAGATCGCGGCGATCGCCCAACCGCGCTCGGTATAGGGCCCCCAATCGCGAACCGATTGGCAGACCACGGGAAACTGGGGCGCCTCGCCAACTCCCAAACCGAGGCGCGCCAAAAGCATCGTCACAAAGCCGGTCGCGGCGCCCGTCAAGGCCTGAGCAACCGACCAGATGGCGACCGCGGCGGCTGCCACCCGATGCATCCCGAACGCGTCGACAAGGCGCCCTCCGGGCAGCATCATCAGCACATAGACCCAAAGAAAGGAGGAAAAGAGATAACCGAGGGCCACCGGCGACAGGCCGTATGCTACCGCTACCGAATGGCCGGCGAGCGACATGTTGACCCTGTCGATGTAGCAGATGCATTCGAGAAGGAACAAAAGGAAGTAGACCCAAAAGCGGCGTCTGGTCATGACTGCTTCCCCCCTTTTTCTGCAGGCTGCAACACCCTCTTGCGGGTTGGCGACAGCGCCGAGCCTCGATTGCGGGCCCGCTGAAGCGAAACTTAGGGCGAGGCGCCGGGTCGAGTCATGTCAATTCGCGCAGGGCAGAGAAACCGCGGGGCCGGAAGGGAACAAGCCTTACCGGCCTCCTGCCGCCTGCGGCAAGCCCCCGCTATTTCCGCGACCTGAGCACCCTCTACCTTTCTCGGAGAGCGCGCAGGACGAAGCCTCTGCGATCGAGCCGTACCGGCCCGACCTCCTGCGAACCGCACCGCGAATGCCGGTCGACGGCAAAGCGTCGCGAGTGAGAGCCCTCGCCCTCAGGCGCCCGCCGCTCGCAGGGCGCGCACAGGGACCGCCTCTCCGAGCGTGTGGTAGGTGAGCGAGGCCGAGACGACGGCGCCGACAAGCGCGAGAACGCCCGCCAATATGAAGGCCGAGTTGAAGCTTCCCGTCGCCTCGACGATGTAGCCGGTGACGATCGGCGCCAACAGGCCGAAAACGTTGCCCCCGAGCGGCAGAAACGCAAAGGCCCGGCCGCTGTCCGCCGTCGAACGCAAGAGATCGTTGGTCAGCGCCGAATTGGCGGAAGTGGCGGTGTTGCAGAAACTGATCGGCAGGATCGTCAATAAGACGACGGCGGTCAGCGAATGCGCAAAGGGAATGAACATCCCTCCTGAGGTCAAGACGAGAGAGGCCACCACGACCATGCGCCGGCGTCCGCTGCGCATCGCCCCTTCGGTCATCAACCTGTCCCCGAGCCAGTTCGCGAGGATCATGATGATCGCGCCCGCGGCCAGAGGCACCGCGGTAAAAAGCCCGGACTTCGCGACCGAAAGGTGGCGGGCGGTCACGAGATAGTCGGGCAGCCAGGCGAGATAAAGGTAAAGCGAATAGACCGCGCAGCCCTGCGAGATGGCGAGCCCCCACATCGAAGGCGAGCGCATGAGCCCCAGGTAACCGACGCCGCGCCCTTGCGAAGGCCGGTCTCCGGCGAGGCGTTCGGCAAGGATGCGTTTGCGCTCGGGCTCAGGCAACCAGGAGCTGCGTTCCGGGGTCGAGACCACCGCCAGCCACACCACGACCCACAGAAGACCGACCCCTCCGGTCAGAACGAAAGACCAGCGCCAAGACGTCGCCTGGATCAGCCAGGCAATTCCGGGAGCGGCGATGGCGGGGCCGAGAAAGCTCCCGGAATAGATCGCGCCGAGCGCCCATCCCCGCTCGGTGTAAGGCCCCCAATCGCGAACCGCCTGACAGGCGACCGGGAAGGTCGGCGCCTCGCCGGCGCCAAGGCCGAGACGGGTGAAGAGCATGGTGACAAAACCGCCTGCCGCGCCGGTCAAGGCCTGGGCAACCGACCAGACGGCCACCGCAGCGGCCCCTATGCGATGCATGCCGAAACTGTCGATAAGACGCCCTCCGGGCAGCATCATCAGCACATATGCCCAGAGAAAGGACGAAAACAGATAGCCGAGAGCCACCGGCGAGAGCGAGAATTCCTGCGCCACCGAATGGCCCGCTAGCGACATGTTGATGCGGTCGATGTAGCAGATGCCGGTGAGCAGAAACGAAAGGAAGTAGACCCAATAGCGGCGTCTGGTCATGAGCGCTTTCCCCCTTATTTTCTGCAGGCTGCAACGCCTCTTTTGCGGGTCGCGCGGCAACGCCCTGCCTTCGATCGCGGACCCGAAGGAGAAGAATTTACGGCAAGGCGCCCTGGCGCGTCCTTTCGATTCGCGCAAGGCAGAAGCGCCGCCTGCGCGGAGAAGAAAAATCTTTCCCGGGCGTGCGGCAAGCCGCCGCTATTTCGGGGGCAGGCAAAGCTTATACTCTGCGGGCAGAGCGCGGCCCAAAACGGGTCGCGCAGAAAGGGCGGAGCCCTTCGCTTGAGAGCGGAAAGCCTCGGCACAGCATGACGGGAAGGGAGCTTCGCGCGACGGGCTCGCTCGCGGCGGTATTCGCGACGCGCCTTCTCGGCCTTTTCATGATCTATCCTGTCTTTGCCGGCTACGCCCGCCACCTCAAAGGGGCGACGCCTGAACTGATCGGGCTGGCTCTTGGCGCTTACGGGTTGACGCAAGGGCTTTTGCAGATCCCCTTCGGGCTTCTCTCCGACCGCATCGGGCGCAAAGGAGTGATCGCGGCGGGGCTTCTTCTCTTTGCGATTGGGAGCGTTGTCGCCGCGCGTTCGACCTCGATCGAAGGCGTTCTTTTCGGGCGCATCATCCAGGGGATGGGCGCCGTCGGGTCGGTCGTCCTCGCGCTCGTCGCCGATCTGACGCGCGAGGAGGTGCGCACCGAGGCGATGGCCGTCGTCGGGGTTTCGATCGGGCTTTCCTTTGTCGCGGCGATCGGGATCGGGCCGCCTCTTGCGGGCGCCTTCGGCGTTCCCGGGATTTTCTGGCTGACCGCGGGATTGGCGCTTCTCGGCATCGGCGTCACTTTTCTGATCGTCCCGGCGCCGCCGCGTCTTTCCCGCCACCGCGACGCCGAGGCGGTTCCGGCGCTTTTCGCACGGGTCTTCAAAGACCGCCAATTGTTGCGTCTCGATTTCGCGATATTCTCCCTTCACGCGATCCTGACGGCGAGCTTTCTCGCCGTGCCGCCTCTTCTTTCCGCCACGCTCGGGCTCAGAAGCCCCGCCGATTGGAAGGTCTACCTTCCCGTCCTCGGCGGATCGATCCTCCTCATGATCCCGGCGGTCTTCCTCGCCGAGAGAGGAGCGCGCGCGAAAGAGGTGTTTATCGTTGCGATCGCCGCCTTGGCGGCAAGCCTTCTCGCCCTTGCCTTTTTCGGTAGAAGCGCGCTTGCCCTCTTTGCCGCTCTCGTCCTTTTCTTTGCCGCATTCAACACCATGGAAGCGCTTCTGCCGGCTCTCATCACCAAGATGGCGCCGGCCGGAGCCAAAGGCACGGCGAGCGGGATCTATTCGAGCGCGCAGTTTCTCGGCATCTTTTTCGGCGGCGCCTGCGGCGGCCTCGCCTTTGCGGCGGGAGGAGGAGAGGCCGTTCTCGGTTTCGGTTTCGCGGTCGCGCTTTTGTGGCTTTCCGTCGCGGCGGGGATGAAAAGGCCGCAACGCACGCTGAGCTATCTTGCGCCTTTGGGCGAGGTCGGCGCCAACGAGATGGAAGGGCTTGCCGCACGCCTCGAAAGGGCGCCGGGGGTCATCGAGGTGGCGCTCGCGCCCGAAGAAAGGGTCGCCTATCTCAAGATCGACGCCTCCCGGTTCGATGCCGGCGCCGTCTCCCGGATCACCGGTTTTGAGGCTCCGCCAAGGGCGGCAAAACCGGGGGCCCGCCGTTGAAGCGCGGAAGAGGTGAGTTGAGGCCCGTTGGAGCGCGATGGGCGGCTTGAGCCGAGAGACGGGAGAAAAGGTCAGAGGGAACGCCGGAGAGAACGACCGCGCGCCGCGCCGATGGCTGCCGCTTTTCGCCTTTCTTCTTGCCCTTCCGGCCGCGGCTCTTCTTGGGTTTGGCGTCGGCCTGCGCATCCTTGCGCCGAAAGTGCCGGCGCTTCCTATCCTCGGCAAAGCCCCCGACTACACACTCGAAAACCGAGAACGGCCTCTCCTCCTCCCGCCGCAAAGGCGAGGCCGCCGCAGGCGCCGCCGAAAAAGATGCCGAGAAACTGCGCGCTCGAATAGATCCCGCTCGCCGTGCCTTTGGCTCCGGCCGGC
>JAJYIC010000068.1 GCA_021790295.1 Pseudomonadota bacterium
ATGTCGTGAGGAACGAGGTTACCGTCCATCAACAGATCGCCCTTCTGGACAAAATCTCCCTCTTGGACGCTGATGTGCTTTCCTTTGGGGATGAGGTATTCAAACGGCTGCGCTCCATCCTCTTCTGCGGGAGGGGCCACGACGACTCGCCTTTTCGTTTTGTAGTCCTTGCCGAATTCAACCCGCCCTTCGGTCTCGCTGATGATCGCGAAATCCTTCGGCCGGCGCGCCTCGAACAGTTCGGCGACGCGCGGCAGGCCGCCCGTGATGTCGCGCGTCTTCGAGGTTTCGCGCGGGATGCGGGCGATAACGTCGCCGGCTTTGACCTCCGCCCCGTTGTCGACCGAAAGGATCGCATCGACCGAGAGGAAGTAGCGCGCTTCGAGACCGTTGGCGAGAGTGAGAACCTGCCCTTCCGCGTTGCGCAAGGTGATCCGCGGGCGCAGATCGGCCCCGCGCGGCTGCTGCTTCCAGTCGATGACGACGCGCGCCGAGATCCCCGTCGCCTCGTCGAGGAGTTCGCGCATCGAAAGGCCTTCGATGAGGTCGACGTAATGGGCGATGCCGTCCTTTTCGGTAATGATCGGGATGGTATAGGGGTCCCATTCGGCAAGGCGTTCGCCGCGCTTCACCTCGGCCCCTTCGTCGGCGAGAAGACGGGTGCCGTAAGGGATGCGGTGGCGCGCCTTTTCGCGGCCGCTTTCATCGACGAGGATCAATTCGCAATTGCGCCCCATCGCCACCGGAATCCCGGCCGAGTTGACGACGACATTGCGGTTGTGAATGCGCACCGTGGCGTCGAAAGCCGCCTCGACCGAAGACTGCTCGGCCCCGCGCTGCGCCGCCCCGCCGATGTGGAAGGTGCGCATCGTCAACTGCGTCCCGGGCTCTCCGATCGATTGCGCGGCGATGACGCCGACCGCCTCGCCGATATTGACGATGGTGCCGCGCGCGAGATCGCGGCCATAGCATTTGCCGCAAAGGCCCGCCCGCGCCTCGCAGGTCAAAACCGAGCGGATCATCACTTCATCGAGCCCGCAACGTTCGATCCGCTCGACCGCGGTCTCGTCGATAAGCTCACCCGCCGCGAGCAAAAGTTCGCCCGAAAGCGGATCATGCAAAGGGGTCGCGGCGGTGCGCCCGACGATGCGGTCGGCGAGAGGCGCGATGACCTCGCCCCCTTCGACGACGGCGCGCGCCAGAAGCCCCCGGGTCGTGCCGCAATCCTCTTCGGTGATGATCGCATCTTGCGCGACGTCGACAAGGCGGCGCGTCAGATAGCCGGAATTGGCGGTCTTGAGCGCGGTGTCGGCAAGCCCTTTACGCGCCCCGTGAGTGGAATTGAAATATTCGAGGACGGTGAGGCCCTCCTTGAAATTGGAGATGATCGGGGTCTCGATGATCTCGCCCGAAGGCTTCGCCATGAGCCCGCGCATTCCGGCCAGTTGCTTGATCTGCGCCGCCGAGCCGCGCGCCCCTGAATCGGCCATCATCCAGACGGAGTTGACCGGTTCTCCGGGCTGCGGCGACCGCAGCATCTTGGCCATCTCGTCGGCGACCTTGTCGCTGCAGCGCGACCACACGTCGACGACCTTGTTGTATTTCTCGCCGCGGCTGATGAGGCTGTCCTGATACTGTTGTTCGTACTGCTTTACCTGGGCCTGCGCTTCGGCGATCAAGGTCCTTTTCGCTTCGGGAACGATGAGATCGTCCTTGCCGAACGAAATCCCGGCCTTGCACGCCTGCTGGAAGCCGACGCTCATCAGGCGATCGCAAAAGATGACGGTCTCCTTCTGGCCGCAATGGCGGTAGACCTCGTCGATGACGTTGCTCACCTCCTTTTTGGTCAAAAGGCGGTTGATGAGATCGAAATCGATCGCCGGATGGCGCGGAAGAACCTCGGAAAGAAGCATCCGCCCGGCCGTCGTCGCGACGCGGTGAACCACCTCGCGGCCTTCCCCGTCAACGGCGCGCCGGCGCGCGATGATCGGCGCGTGAAGGGAAAGCGACTTCGATTCGAGCGCCTGAATGATCTCGCCTTCGCTCGTAAAGGAAGGGGTCGGATAGACGAGCGCCCGCTCTTTGGCGACGGCCTCGCGCAGTTCGGCGAGGTTCGACCAGAGAAACGGCTCTTCGGGGTCTTCGAGGTTGAAGACGCGAAGATCGCCGCGCTCCAAAGCGGCGACGAAGGCCTCCTCCGAATCCCCTGCCGCAGGCACCGGGAGGATGCGGTGAAGGCTCGCTTCTGCGCGCGTGATCCTTTCGATGAGACGCGGATCGGCGCCTTCCGCCCTGAGCCCCGCCGTCTCTGAAGGCTTTTCGCCCAAGGCGTAAGCCATGATCCGTCCCGAACCGATGAGCCTTCTGAGGCCCGAAAGGATCTCTTCCTCGCGCTTTTTCGCGCCGGCGCGCGGCGGCACCACATCGTCGATCTTGAGGCTCATCCCCGGGCGCTCGGCGCGCTCGAGGGAAATGTAATAAAGACCGAGGACGATATCCTGCGAGGGGACGATGATCGGCTTGCCGTTGGCCGGGCTGAGGATGTTGTTCGTCGACATCATCAGAACCCGCGCTTCGAGCTGCGCCTCGAGCGACAAAGGCACATGCACGGCCATCTGATCGCCGTCGAAATCGGCGTTGAAAGCGGTGCAGACGAGAGGATGAAGCTGGATCGCCTTGCCTTCGATCAGGACCGGCTCGAAGGCCTGGATGCCGAGGCGGTGGAGGGTCGGCGCCCGGTTGAGAAGAACCGGGTGTTCGCGGATCACCTCTTCGAGGATGTCCCAGACCTCCGGGCGCTCCTTTTCGACCATGCGCTTGGCCGCCTTGATCGTGCTGGCAAGCCCGTAAAGCTCGAGCTTCGCATAGATGAAAGGCTTGAACAGTTCGAGCGCCATCTTTTTCGGCAGGCCGCATTGATGGAGCTTCAGTTCGGGGCCGACGACGATCACCGAACGGCCGGAATAATCGACGCGTTTGCCGAGAAGGTTCTGGCGGAAGCGGCCCTGCTTGCCTTTGAGCATATCCGACAATGATTTGAGCGGGCGCTTGTTGGCTCCGGTAATGATGCGCCCGCGCCGGCCGTTGTCGAAAAGGGCGTCGACCGCCTCCTGGAGCATGCGTTTCTCGTTGCGCACGATGATCTCGGGCGCGCGCAATTCGATAAGGCGTTTGAGGCGGTTGTTGCGGTTGATGACGCGCCGGTAGAGATCGTTCAGATCGGAAGTGGCAAAACGGCCGCCGTCGAGCGGGACGAGAGGCCTCAGTTCCGGCGGGATCACCGGGACAACCTCGAGGATCATCCATTCGGGCCGGCTGTTCGAGACGATAAAGGCTTCGACCAGTTTCAACCGCTTGACGAGCTTTTTGCGCAACGCTTCGGAATTGGTTTCATGCAATTCGCCGCGCAGCTTCTCGCGCTCCTTTTCGAGATCGATGGCGGACAGCATCACCTTCAAGGCCTCGCCGCCGATCGCAGCGGTGAACTGCTCTTCGCCGTAGTCCTCTTCGGCTTTCAAAAACTCCTCTTCGCTCAAAAGCTGGCGCTGCTTCAACGGCGTCAGGCCCGGTTCGATAACCACGTAGTTCTCGAAATAAAGGATCCGCTCCAGATCCTTGAGGGTCATGTCGAGGAGCAGCCCGATGCGGCTTGGAAGCGATTTCAAAAACCAGATATGGGCCACCGGAGAGGCGAGCTCGATATGACCCATGCGGTCGCGGCGCACCTTCGAAAGCGTGACTTCAACCCCGCATTTCTCGCAGATGATGCCGCGATACTTCATCCTTTTGTATTTGCCGCACAGGCACTCGTAATCCTTGATCGGGCCGAAGATGCGGGCGCAGAAAAGCCCGTCCCGTTCCGGTTTGAAGGTCCGGTAATTGATCGTCTCCGGTTTCTTGATCTCGCCGTAAGACCAGGAGCGGATGCGGTCGGGGCTGGCGATCGAGATGCGGATCTGATCGAAGCTCTGCGGCCCGCTCACCTGCCCGAAGATGTTCATCAATTCGTTCATGAACGACCCCTTTTTAGAACCGGCGCGCGGCCTGAGGCGCCTTTGCCGGGGCGCCCGGCGCCCTCGGCGCGCGCAACTGTTCCCATTTCAGTTCTCGGTTGCGCCGCCCGCTCAATAGCCGCGCTGTTCGAGTTCGACATTGAGACCAAGCGAACGCAATTCCTTGACGAGCACGTTGAAGGATTCGGGGATGCCGGCCTCGAAATTGTCGTCGCCGCGCACGATCGCCTCGTAAACCTTGGTGCGGCCGGAGACGTCGTCCGATTTGACCGTCAGCATCTCCTGCAGCGTATAGGCCGAACCGTAGGCTTCGAGCGCCCACACCTCCATCTCGCCAAAACGCTGGCCGCCGAACTGGGCCTTGCCGCCCAGAGGCTGCTGCGTGACGAGGCTGTAAGGACCGATGGAGCGGGCATGGATCTTGTCGTCGACAAGATGGTGCAGCTTCATCATGTAGATATACCCGACCGTCACCTTGCGGTCGAACGCTTCGCCCGTGCGCCCGTCGACGAGCCTCACCTGACCCGAAGCGGAAAGGCCCGCCCGCGCCAGCATCGCGTGAATGTCCTCTTCGCGCGCGCCGTCGAAGACGGGGCTTGCCATCGGCACCCCGCGCGCGAGCTGCCCGGCGAGAGCGGCCAGTTCCTCTTCGCTCAAATCGGCGATGCCCGCCCCTTCGGGGCCGTCATAGATCTCGCCGAGAAAAGCGCCGAGGGCGCCGTTCCCTGCTCCGCGCCCGAGTTCCCCGACGATCTCGCCGATGCGCCGCCCGAGGCCGGCCGCGGCCCAGCCGAGATGGGTTTCGAGGATCTGGCCGACATTCATGCGGCTCGGCACGCCCAAAGGATTGAGGACGATGTCGACGGGGGTTCCGTCGTCGAGATAAGGCATGTCCTCGACCGGCAGGATCAGCGAGATCACCCCTTTGTTGCCGTGCCGTCCGGCCATCTTGTCGCCCGGTTGCAGCTTTCGTTTTACGGCGACGAAGACCTTGACCATGTTCATCACCCCGGGCGGCAACTCGTCGCCGCGCTGGAGCTTTTCGACCTTGCTTTCAAAGCGCGCCTTGAGCCGCGCTTCGGCCTCTTCCATCTCTTTTTTCAACGCCTCGATAAGGGCCATCTTGGCGTCGTCGCGGATGGAGATCTGGCGCCATTGGCCGGGGTGCACTTCGGCAAGGGCGGCCTCGCTCAAAAGGGTCCCCGATTTGAGCCCTTTGGGGCCTCCGACTGCGGTTTCGCCCAAGAGAAGCGCTTTCAAGCGGGCGTTGAAGCTGCGTTCGAGGATCTTGCTTTCGTCGCTTCGATCCTTTGCCAGCCTTTCGATCTCCGCATGCTCGATGGCAAGAGCGCGCGCATCCTTTTCGACGCCGCGCCGGGAAAACACGCGCACCTCGACGATGGTCCCCGAAACCCCCGGCGGCACGCGCAAAGAGGTATCGCGCACATCGCTCGCCTTTTCCCCGAAGATGGCGCGCAAAAGCTTTTCCTCGGGGGTCATCGGCGACTCGCCTTTGGGCGTCACCTTGCCGACGAGAATGTCTCCGGCCTTGACCTCGGCGCCGAGAGAGACGATCCCCGCCTCGTCGAGGTTTTTGAGCGCCTCTTCGCCGACATTGGGGATGTCGCGGGTGATCTCTTCCTGGCCGAGCTTCGTGTCGCGCGCCATCACCTCGAATTCCTCGATATGGATCGACGTGAAGACGTCCTCGGAGACGACCCGCTCGGAGACGAGGATCGAATCCTCGAAATTGTAACCGTTCCACGGCATGAAGGCGACGAGGACATTGCGTCCGAGAGCCAGTTCGCCGAGTTCGGTCGAAGGACCGTCGGCGATGATCTCCCCCGCCTCGACCGCATCGCCGACCCGAACGAGAGGCCTTTGCGTGATGCAGGTGTTCTGGTTCGAACGCTGGAATTTCGCCAGGTTGTAGATGTCGACCCCGACCGTCCCCGGGTCCCCGCGCAGTTCGCGGGGCGCCGCGCCGGGATCGGCCGGCTCGCTCGCGCGGATGACGATGCGCGTGGCGTCGACCTGATCGACGATCCCCGAACGCCGCGCGATGATGGTGACGCCGCTGTCCCGCGCCACCGTCTCCTCCATCCCGGTGCCGATCAGAGGAGCCTCGGCGCGGATCAAAGGCACCGCCTGGCGCTGCATGTTGGAGCCCATGAGCGCGCGGTTGGCGTCGTCGTTTTCGAGAAAGGGGATGAGGGCCGCGGCCACGGAAACGATCTGCTTTGGCGAAACGTCGATGAGGTCGATGTCGCGCGGCTGCAACAGGACGAACTCGCCGCCTTTGCGGCAATTGACGAGTTCGGCCGAAATCCGCCCTTCGCCGTCGGTTTCGACATTCGCCTGGGCGATCGCGAACTGGCCTTCTTCCATGGCCGAAAGATAGACCACCTCGTCGCTCACCCGGCCTTCCGAGACCTTGCGATACGGGCTTTCGATAAAGCCGTACTGGTTGACCCGGGCATAGGTCGCAAGGCTGTTGATGAGCCCGATATTCGGGCCCTCGGGGGTCTCGATCGGGCAGATGCGGCCATAATGAGTGGGGTGAACGTCGCGCACCTCGAAGCCCGCGCGCTCGCGCGTCAGCCCTCCCGGACCGAGCGCCGAAAGGCGGCGCTTATGAGTGATTTCCGAAAGCGGGTTGGTCTGGTCCATAAACTGCGAGAGCTGAGAGGAGCC
Organism: Pseudomonadota bacterium; assembly: GCA_021790295.1. Lineage (GTDB taxonomy): Bacteria > Pseudomonadota > Alphaproteobacteria > ATCC43930 > CGMCC-115725 > AP-15. The sequence goes on from JAJYIC010000068.1 coordinate 6,708, forward strand.
GAAAAACTCGCGCACCGCCGCCGCCGCCGGCTTTGCATTGATAAGGTCGTGCGGCATCACGGTGTCGATCTCAACCGAACTCATGCGTTCGCGGATCGCGCGCTCCATGCGCAAAAGGCCGATCCGGTACTGGTTTTCCATCAGTTCTCCGACCGAACGCACGCGGCGGTTGCCGAGATGGTCGATATCGTCGATCTCCCCTTTCCCGTCTTTGAGGAGAACCAGCACTTTGAGGATCGCGAGGATGTCGCTTTTGCGCAGGATGCGCACCGAATCCTCGGTTTTGAGGCCGAGACGCGCGTTCATCTTGACCCGTCCGACCGCCGAAAGGTCGTACCGTTCGGGGTCGAAAAAGAGGCTTTCGAAAAGCGTCTCGGCGCTTTCGAGAGTGGGCGGTTCGCCCGGACGCATGACGCGGTAGATGTCGATGAGCGCGTCCTCGCGCGTCGCGTTCTTGTCGATGGCGAGGGTGTGGCGGACGTAAGGGCCGACCGCGATATGGTCGATGTCGAGAACGGGAAGCTCCTCGACGCCGCGTTCGGCGAGAGCGGAAAGAGCCTCCCCGGTGATCTCGTCTCCGGCTTCGAAGAGGACTTCGCCCGTTTGTTCGTCGATGAGATCGGCGGCGAAATAGCGCCCGACCAGATCCTCTTCGCGCACGAGGATGTCGGTCAAACCCTGCGCCTTGAGGCGCTGGGCGATCCGCGCCGTCAGGCGCTCGCCGGCGGCGAGAACCACTTCACCGGTGCGCGCGTCGCAAAGATCGACGGCGAGCTTGCCTTTCGGCTGCTCATCCGTAAAAGGCGTCATCCATCCTTTGCCGCCGCGGCGGTAAAGGATCGTCCGGTAAAAGGCGGCGAGGATCTCCTCTTTCGACATGCCGGCGGCTTCCCCGGCGACAAGAGGCTTTCCTTCGGTCTTGCGCCGGGCGCGCAGCTCTTCGGTCACGGCGCCGTCGAGAGCCATGAGGAGGGTCGTCGCCGGAAGCTTGCGGCGGCGGTCGACGCGCACATAGATCAAGTCCTTGGCGTCGAACTCGAAATCGAGCCAGGAACCGCGATAGGGAATGACTCGGGCGGCATAAAGGATCTTTCCCGAGGAATGCGTCTTGCCTTTGTCGTGGTCGAAAAAGACGCCGGGGCTTCGGTGCATCTGCGAGACGATGACGCGCTCCGTGCCGTTGACGATAAAGGTGCCGTTCGCGGTCATCAAAGGCATGTCGCCCATGTAGACGTCCTGCTCTTTGATGTCGCGGATCTCGCGAAATCCGGTGTCTTCATCGACGTCCCAGACGACGAGGCGCAAAGTGACTTTGAGAGGGGCCGCATAAGTGATGCCGCGCTGCTGGCACTCGTCGACCTCGTATTTCGGCGCTTCGAGTTCGTAACGGACGAATTCGAGCTGCGCCCGGTCGGAAAAGTCGCGGATCGGAAACACCGACCGGAAGACCTCCTGAAGGCCGCTCTCGGCGCGCGCTTCGGCGGCGACGTCCATTTGCAGGAAATAGTCGTACGAGCTTTTCTGCACCTCGATCAGGTTCGGCATCGGCGCCACTTCGGCGATGCGCCCGAAGCGTTTGCGAATGCGCCGTTTGCCTGCAAAAGATAAGGTCATCGATGCTCCTTCATCCGGGGGCCTACACTCTTCGGCCCCTTTGGTGTTTGGTGGCGGAGTCCCTCAACGCCCCGACGGGCGTTCCTCCTCCGGGCGGTGCGGGCGCGCGCGCACCGCCTTTCTCGCGGCGCCCATCCGCGCGCGACGGCAAAGCCCGGCGTGCGCGTCTTTTCCGCGCCCCGGTTTACGAGGGTCCGATCCTGTGGGCGGCGACGTGATCTCCCGCCCCTCTGCCGCAATTCTCCTCAGAGGCCTACCTTATTTCGACCGTCGCACCCGCCTCTTCAAGCTGCTTTTTGATTTTTGCCGCCTCCTCTTTGTTGACGCCTTCCTTGACCGGCTTCGGCGCCGCCTCGACAAGGTCTTTCGCCTCTTTGAGGCCGAGCCCGGAAATCGCACGGACTTCCTTGATAACATTTATCTTTTTTTCGCCGATGACGGCCAGGATGACGTCGAATTCGGTCTTTTCCGGAGCAGCCTCGGCGGCAACCGCCGCGGCCGCGCCGCCTGCGGCCGCGACCACCGTCGGCGCGGCTGCGGAGACGCCCCATTTCTCTTCGAGAAGGCGCGTCAACTGCACCACCTCGATGACGCTCAACGCCGAGAGATCCTCGACGTATTTTGCCAAATCCGCCATTCTGTTGCTCCTCGTTTCGGGCAAAGGGGGTGAAAGCGTTTATCTGAAGAAGGCTTCCTTCAAGGCTCGGCCGAGGCCGGGGCGCTCTCGTCCTGAGCCTTGCCATAAGCGGCGAGAAGGCGCGCCATCCCCGCCGCCGGCGTCGCGAGCAATACCGCAAGCCGCGCCTCGGGAGCGCGCAAGGTGCCGAGAAGACGGCTGCGCGCTTCATCGAGCGAGGGCATCGAGGCAAGCTCCTTGACCTCCGCCGCATCGAGCCCTTTTTGGCCGAGGCCGCCGCCGAGGATCGTCAGCTTGCCGTTGCGGTTGGAAAATTCGACCACCACCTTGGCCGCGGCGACGGCGTCACCCGAATAGGCGATCGCCGTCGGTCCCGTAAAAAGAGGCGACAGATGGGCAAAAGCCGTCTCGGCGAGGGCGCGGCGGGCAAGGCGGTTTTTGGTCACCCGAAAACCCGCTCCGGCGTTTCGCATCTGCCGGCGCAATTCGCTGACTTCAGCGACGGTAAGCCCCGCCTGCCTGGTCACCACCACGCACAGATTGCGGTCGAGGACCCGGTGCAGGCCGAGAACGATCTCCTCTTTTCTTTTCCGCTCCACTCTCTTCTCCGAACCCTTTGCGCAAGCCTTCCCCGCCCGCGGCGAAAGGCGAAGCGAGCCCCGCCCGGCAGCCAAAACCCCTATTGGGGGCGCTACTCTTCGGCGAGGCCCGAAAACTCGACCTTGAGGCCCGGGCCCATGGACGAACTGAGGCTCACTTTGCGGATGTAGGTGCCTTTCACCCCGCTCGGCCTCGATCGCGTG
>JAJYIC010000069.1 GCA_021790295.1 Pseudomonadota bacterium
CGTGAAAACCCTCAGCGCCAATGGTACTGCCGCTCAAGCGGCGGAAGAGTAGGTCGCCGCCAGGCCCCCCCTCGCCAAACCCACAACCCAAAACACGGCACAGACTGCGCCCAATGCGCGAATAGACGGCTCGAAAGGAAGGAGGGGCGCAGCATGACGGCAGAGCGCGATCTCGTGGCAAAGGGCGCCAGCGTGCGAAGGCTCGATCGCGCCTTTCGCTGGCCGGGAGGCAAGCGCATCGCGATCTTTTTCAATATCGCCTTCGAAGCCTGGAGCGACGGCAAAGGGCCGGGCATCGGTCCCATGGGCAATCCTTTGCCGCCCGGCCATTTCGACACCAACGCCCTCTCCTTTGGCGGCTATGGCCCGGTGCGCGGCATCTGGCGCCTCATCGAAAGCCTCGACCACCATAAGCTGAAAGCCGGGGTCATGGTGAGCGGCGTTCTCGCCGAGCGCCACCCGCAAACGCTCAAAGCCATCGCCGCCGCCGGACACGAGATCATCGCTCATGCCTACGGCCAAGAGATCATCCCGGTGATGTTGCCGGAACCCGCGGAACGGGACCACATCGCCAAAGTGACGGAACTCATCGCGGCCGTCACGGGCAGCCCTCCCAAAGGCTGGATGAGCCCGCGCGCGACGCCGAGCGCGGCGACGGCACGGCTTCTTGCCGAAAAGGGCTATCTTTGGCATGGCGACGCGATGGACGACGACCTTCCCTACCTCGAGGATTTCTCCGGACGAAGCATTGTCGCGATGCCGTTCACCATCGAGGTGAACGATATGCCGCTTTATATGCGTCACGGCGACCCGCCGCGCCAATATGTCGAGACTTTCGAAAACACCCTGCGGCGCCTTCGCCAGCGCGAGAAGGGGGCGGTCCTTCTCGACGCGACCGCGCATGCCCATGTTTTCGGCCGCCCTCTCGGCGCCTGGGCGTTCGAGGCGGTGATGGAAATCGTCAAGGGCACGCCCGGGGTGTGGATCGCAACCCGCGGGCAGGCCGCAGCTTACGCCCTTAAAAGCCTTAGGGAGAAAGGCTGAGCTTTTCCGGCCTTTCTTATGGGCGCACAGAGCCCGGCGCCCGGCTTTTTTGCCGCTCGCTCTTTGCGCGCCCTTTGCCGGCAATGCGCGCCCTCGTCGCCAGCCAAAGAAAGAAGAAAGGAATCATATAGATGAGGACATTGCCGAGGACGTTGCCGCGCACCCCGGTGCCGGTGCTTGTATAAGGGCCGCCAAAGGCCTCGGCCGTGCTCCACACCGCGAACGACCACGCAAGGCCGAGCGGTATGACGAGGCCGAGGCCGCGGCCGGCCAATATGCCGGCCGCGATCAGGGTCTCGATCAACGCGACCATGGTCGCGACGAGGCGCGGCCCGAGGGCGCCGACAAGGACAATGATGAAACCGAGATAGGCGGCGAACCAAGGCGGCTCTCCGGGCAGGATCGAAGTCAGCTGGTGCAAAAAGTGGTCGTGAAAGGCCGGAAGCCATTTGAGCGCGGCGTCGAATGCCCAAAGGAGCCCGAAAAGGATGCGGGCCGCTGTCCACAGCCGCTCATGAAAAAACCCGCCCCCGGCCCCTTTTTGCCGCAGCCGCGCAAGAGCGGCGAGGATAAAGAGGAAGGCGATCATATAGACGACAAAGACGCCGGGGTCGGTCTGGCCGTCGCTATAGGGAAAGCCGAACGCGTTGAGGGTGGTCCAGCAGAAGAAGCAATAAAGAATGGCGAACCATGAAAAGGGAGCTGCCGCAATGCCGCTCAAAAGCGCAAGGCCAATGAGGGCGTCGATCGCAACCATGGCGACGGCAATCCTCGAAGGACCGATCGCGAGGACGGCCTTAGTCACCGATAAAAGATAAGGCTTGAGCCAGAGGGGCGCGCCGGCGATCGGCTTTCTGAAGGCGCCGATAAGATTGGCCGCGCCCTCTCCTCCCGGCTCCAAAAGCCACGCATGGGCCGCGAAAAGGGCGTTCATAAGCCAGACGAGGCCAAAAACGACGATCAGAAGGCGCAGCGGCCTTTTCCGGGCGTGAAAGAGGCTCTCTGAAGAGGGAGAAGCCGCGCCGCCGCCGCGGTCAACCATAGGCTAAGCTCTCATGCGAACGCGAATCGAGCCTATCCGCTCACTCGGCCGGAGAGTGCGGCAAGCGACGAAGAGGCGGCGGAGGGCTGCCGGCCGGAAAGCAGACGTTGCCGATGCCGCCCGCGGAGAACGTTGGCGGCGCGCGATTTTGTTTTTCATGGCGCCTTTCTCTTTCTAACCTTCCCGCGGCAAGAAGGAAACCGGCTGTGGGGAAAATCGCCGCAGAGAGAAGACAGTCGGGTCCCATAGGCCCTTGGCGGGCCGCCTTTATCGGGCTTTGCGCCAATCTGATCGGGGTGGGGCTTGCGCGCTTTGCCTATACGCCTTTGATCCCGGTCCTGATCGCCGCCCGCTGGTTTTCCGCCTCGAAGACCGATTATCTCGCGGCGGCAAACCTTTTGGGCTATCTTTTGGGCGCGGTTTTCGCCTCGAACTTGGCCCTGCGCTTTGGCGTCGCCCCACTTTTGCGGGCGATGATGAGCGTGGCGACGGCGTCGTTTTTTGCTTGCGCCGCGCCCGTTTCCTTTTTGTGGTTTTTCTTCTGGCGTTTTTTCTCCGGGTTTGCCGGAGGCGTCCTGATGGCGCTCGCCGCTCCGTCGGTGCTTGCCGCGATCGCTCCCGGCCGGCGCGGGCTTGCCGGCGGCGTCATGTTCACCGGGGTCGGTCTCGGCGTCGCCCTTTCGGGGACGCTGGTGCCGTTTCTTCTCGGTTGGGGGCTGTCTTCGACCTGGCTCGGTCTGGGCGCTCTGTCGCTGGTCTTGACCCTTGCCGCCTGGAACGGGTGGCGTCCTCTTGCGGCGCCTTTGGCGCGAGCGAGAGGCGGGGTGGAGAAGGGAATCGGAAGGCTTTGCCTCGAATATGCGCTTGCCGCCGCGGGCCTCGTTCCGCACATGGTTTTTCTCGTCGATTTTGTCGCCCGCGGGCAGGGCGAAGGGGTTGCGGCGGGGGCGCGGATCTGGGTTCTTTTCGGCCTTGGGGCGATCTTGGGCCCTCTTTTTTGCGGCAGGCTTGCCGACCGCATCGGCTTTCGGTGGATGTTGCGCCTCACTCTCTTTCTTGCCGCAATTTGCGTCGCGTTGCCGGCGCTCGGCGGCGAGCTCGCCGCGCCCGCTCTTTCGAGCTTTATCGTCGGCGGCGTGGTGACAAGCGTTGGCCCTCTCGTTCTCGGACGGGTGCACGAACTCGTGCCCGAAGGGGCGCTGCGGCAAAGGGCGGCATGGGGCTGGTGCACGACCGCCTTCGCCCTCGGCCAGGCGATCGCCGCTTACGGGTTTTCCTTTCTTTTCGCGCTAAGCCGGGGCGCCTATTTCCCGCTTTTCGCGCTCGGCGCGACGGCGCTTCTCCTTGCCCTTTCGATTGATTTTAGAGGCGGCGCGGCGGGGAGGAAAACTTCGCTAACTTGAGGCTCCGCTTCTCCGCGCGAAAAGCTCCGCAAAAAGAGGCTCGGAGGTCTTGCGGGCAAGTTCGACGCCGAGTTCCGAAAGCTTCAACGAGCCGGCGAAAAACGCCTCGAAACCGTCGCGCGCGACGGCGAGTTGAACTTCGACCGCTTCCGTCAAGGTCTTGACCGCGAGCATCTCCCTTGTGCGCGCCGCGGCGCTTTCGATCCCCGAGCGAGCGATCTCGCCCAACTCGACGCTCAATTCCTCGAGTCCTTCGATGAAAAGAGCCTGCGACAGCGCAAAGGCTTCGGGCCGGCATTCCGCGAGCGCGGAAACTCTGGAAGCTCCTGAAACGCGGCGATTCTCGGCTGCGCTCGAGCGGCGCAGAGGGTTTTGCGGCGAAGGTTCGGCCGCCGCCGCGGCGGCGGCAAAAGATAGCGGCGCCTCTTTCGCATCGCGCCGAGGCGCGGGGGCGCTCACTCGGCCGGGCGGCAGGCTCGACACGTGCGCGCTCGTTTTTCCTTTTCGCTCCATCCTTCGAATCTCCTGACGCCGTTCCGCTTATGATGCATCGCAAAACGGGACATTAACCGAAATTCCTTTATAATACAAGATTTATTGTGCAACGCAAAAAAGAGAAAGGCCAAGGGGTGCGGGGAAAGAACTCGCGCGGCACGGAAAGGTATTGGCCGGCAGCCGGCCAATACCTTTCGATCTTGCGCTCCCCTTGCCGGGCGGCGCCAGCGAAGCGTTCGACCGGGCCTTTCGCCCTCGGTTGGCGGAAAATTGCGGCGAACCGCCTCGGACGGGGCCGAAAGGATGGACAAAGAGGCACGCTCTTCCGTAAGCTTCTACCGCTTTGCGGCTGAGGAGAGGCCGCAAAGGAGCCGATTGGGGAAATCGGGGGGACCGTTAGGATGAGGATGAAGGAAAGGGGACGCGCCCCTATTTGCGGACGCGAAAGAAGCCGACTGCGGTTTCTGGCCGGGGGCCTCGCCGTGGTTTTGGCCGCGCTTTTTTCCGCGGGGCCGGTCTTTGCCGCAAGGCAGCCGCGGTGGCCTCTCGCCGCCAACCGCGCCTTCGCACCGGTCAAGAGTTCGATCATCATCGACGCGAGGACGGGCGAGGTCTTGAGCGAGTCGAACGCCGATGCGATCACCTATCCGGCCTCGCTGACCAAGATGATGACCCTTTTTCTCACCTTCAAAGCGCTCGACAGCGGGCGCCTGCGGCTCGATCAGCGTCTTCCGGTTTCCTCCTGGGCGGCGAGCCGGCCGCCGACCAAACTCGCCTTGCGGCCCGGTCAGAGCGTCAGCGTGCGCACCCTCATCCTCGGCATCGTCACCCGCTCAGCCAATGACGCGGCGGTGGTTTTGGCCGAAGGGATCGGCGGCAGCGAGCCCGCCTTTGCGCAGATGATGAACGGCGAAGCGCGGCAGCTCGGAATGACGCGAACCCATTACGTCAACGCTTCGGGGCTGCCCGATCCGAGGCAGAGGACGACGGCGCGCGACATCGCGCAGCTCGCGCTTGCGCTCGATCACGATTTTCCGCGCGAATTTCATTATTTCTCGACGAAGGAATTCATCTTCCGCGGCCGGCCGGTCGTCAGCGACGATCATCTGCTGTCGGAGTATCCGGGCGCGAACGGGATCAAGACCGGCTACATTCGCGCGTCCGGGTTCAACCTCGCGACGTCCGTCTTGCACGGCGGACAGCATCTGATCGGCGTCGTCATGGGCGGGCGCACCGCGCGTTCGCGCGACGCGCTGATGGTCAGCCTTCTCGACAAAGGCTTTGCCGCGCTCGGCGCCGGCCCCTCTCTGGCGGAACGGCGAGAACCGCAACGGCTCGCCGCCGCGGCGCTGCCTCCTCGAGCGCACCCCGCTCGCGCGCGCGCCCGGGTCGCGCGGATCGCCAGGACCGCGGCGCGCGTCGCCGCGCGGCTTTCCCCGATCGCGAGGGCGGAGGCGGCGACGCGCAGCCGCCGCGCACAGAATGCGCCGCGCTGGAGCATAGAACTCGGCGCTTTCGCCAACGCCGGAGCGGCGTGGAACGCCGGGCGGGACGCGGATTCCCTTGCCGTCGTCAAAGGCAAACCCTTGCGTGTTTTCTATGCGACAGTTGCCGGCAGAAGGCGCGTTTACCGCGCTCACCTCTTCAATCTGACGGCGTGGCAAGCCGAGAAGGCTTGCGCCCTTTTGCATAAGCGGCGGATGCATTGCGCCGTCCTTGGTCCGGCAAGGCTCCATTTCGCCAGCCGCTGATCGCGCCATCGCGAGGAGAGGAAAAGGCTTTGCCGCGCGAGCCCCGGAGAGGGGCAGGGTTCTACGCGGCAAACGCCGCTTGCGTCAGGGCTGCCGGACCCGCTTAATCGGACGGGAGAGAGATCCCGCTTTTCCTCAGTTGGGCTTCGAGTTCGCGCTTCAAGCGGGCGAGTCCTAGGGCGGTCTTCGCCTCGGCGCGCGCGACAAGAACGGCCTGCGTATTGGAGGCGCGCAGGAGCCACCACCCTTCGGCCCTTTTGACGCGCAAGCCGTCAATCAGGGTTACCTCGGCGCCTTCCTTTTCGAGCCTTTCGCCGACCTCCGCGACGACCGCGAATTTGCGCTCTTCGGAGCATGGGAGGCGCAGTTCCGGAGTATTGACGACGGCGGGCAGGCGATCTCTCATTGCGGCAAGTCCAAAAGGGCTTTTCCCGAGGATGCCGAGAAGGCGCACGGCGGCGTAAAGGGCGTCGTCGAAACCGTAATAACGGTCGGCAAAAAAGATGTGCCCGCTCATTTCGCCGGCGAGAGGGGCGCCGAGTTCGGCAAGCTTTGCCTTGATCAGAGAATGGCCTGTCGGCGCCATCACCGGACGGCCGCCGAGGCGCGCGATCTCGTCGAACAGCACCTGGCTCGCCTTGACATCGGCAAGGATCGGCGCTCCCGGCCGCAGAGAGAGAACCTCTCCGGCAAAAACGACCATCATTTGATCGCCCCAAAGGATGCGGCCTTTCTCATCGACAACGCCGATGCGGTCGCCGTCGCCGTCGAAAGCGATGCCGAGATCGCAACGCTCGCGCAAAACCCTCTCGATAAGCTCTTCGAGATTTTCCGGTATCGTCGGATCGGGATGATGAGAAGGAAAGCGGCCGTCGATCTCGTCGTTGAGAAGGATGTGGCGTCCGGGAAGCGCCGCCGCCAGCGCCCGCACGACCTCGCCGGTCGCGCCGTTTCCGGGGTCCCAGGCGACCGCAAGCGCCCGCCCCGGCTCGAAGTCTTTGAGAAGCCGGGTGACATAGAGCGGCAGGATCGACCGTTTTTCGACTTGGGCGCGGACTTTGCCGGCGGGCCCCAGGGTGCGGGCGACTTCGCCAAGCCTTTGGATCGCCTTGCCGTAAAAGGGCTTGCCGGAGAGAACAAACTTGAAACCGTTATATTGCGGGGGGTTGTGCGAGCCTGTCACCATCACCCCGGCGTCGACCTTCTCTGTCGCCGCGGCGTAATAAAGCATCGGCGTCGGTCCGCGGCCGATGCGCAACACCTCGATCCCTTCGAGGAGAAGCCCCTCGACAAGGGCGGCTTCGAGTTCGGGCGAGGAAAGCCTTCCGTCATAACCGACGGCCGCGCGCTTTCCCCCCTTTTCAGCGAGGATGCAGGCAAAGGCGCGGCCGATCGCTTGCGCGTCTGCGGCCGACAGGCTCTCGCCGACGGTACCGCGGATGTCGTATTCGCGCAGGATCGTCGGATCGAGCATATGCGCCATCGCACCCTCTCCAAAAGCCCTCTACAAAAGATAGGATTTGAGAAGAGGGCGCAAAGCCGGCCCGAGTTCGGGATGGGCGAGCGCGAGCGCAACGGTCGCTTCGAGAAAGCCGAGCTTGTCGCCGCAATCGAAGCGCTTTCCCTCGAAACGCAGGCCGTGAAAGGCCTGGCCTTCGGCGATCAACCGGGCGAGAGCATCGGTCAATTGGATCTCGCCGTTCATTCCGGCCTCGCCGTTGCCGAGATGGGCGAAAACCTCGGGCTGGATGATATAACGGCCGATGATCGTCAGCGTCGAGGGGGCGTTTGCCGGCTCGGGCTTTTCCACGAGTCCCCGCGCCCGCACCAGCCTGCCGTCGTCGGCGACGACGTCGAGAACGCCGTAACGCTTCGTCTCTTCGCGCGGCACCTCGATGACGGCGGCAAGGTTGCCTCCGGTCTCTCCATAGGCCTCGACCATCTGGGCAAGGCAGGGCTTTTCGCAAAGGAGAAGATCGTCGGCGAGAAGAACGGCGAAAGGCTCGTCGCCGACAAGGGTGCGGGCGCACCAGACGGCGTGGCCGAGGCCGAGAGGGGTCTGCTGGCGGGTATAGCTGATCTGCCCAGGTTCCGGCATGCGCGCTTCCAGTTCGCCGAGCAGATCGGTCTTGCCGCGCTCCCGCAGCATCGACTCGAGTTCGAAAGCGCGGTCGAAATGATCCTCGATCGCGCTTTTCTGGCGGCTTGTAACAAAAAAGAACTGCTCGATCCCGGCCGCTTTCGCTTCCTCGACCGCGTAATGAATGAGAGGCTTGTCGACGATCGGAAGCATCTCTTTCGGCATCGCCTTGGTCGCCGGCAAAAACCGGGTGCCGAGCCCGGCGACCGGGAAAACGGCCTTGCGGACGGCTCTTTTCATCTAATCCTCGAATGGCCTCGCGAGCCTCGAAAGGCCCGTTCTTTGTGCCACAGGCGATCAGGCCGCGCAAGGGTCGAGAGAGCGGAGGATTTTTGGTAAATTATTGATAGTCTGGGAAAAGAGGCTCAAAAAACGAGGCGTTCGTGGACCCTTTCGAGGCCATCGACAACCGGCTTTTCGTGCTCATCCTCCAGCATCCGCGTGAAAGGAAGGAGCCGCTTTCGACCGCTCCTCTCGCCTGCGCGCTGTTGGCCCGCTCTCTTCTCGAAGTCGGGCTTTCCTGGCCGGGTTTGCCGAAGATCCTCGGGCGGCCGGTCGAGGCGAGGCGTTGGGGGGTCCTTTATCTCGGTTCGGCGCGCCCTTCGCGGATGGGCGTTGCGGAGGAGATCATTCTCCTCGATCGCCGCGGCAAGCGTGCCGCCGGCAGGCAAACTCTCGAAAAGCTCGAAGGGATCGTCGTTCTCGACGGCAGCTGGCAGGAGGCAAAAGCGCTGTGGTGGCGCAATCCCTGGCTTCTCAAACTCAACCGGATCGTCCTCAACCCGGCTTTGCCGGCGCGTTACGGGCGCTTGCGCCGCGAGGGAAGGCGCGAGGCGCTCTCGACCCTCGAAGCGATCGCCTTCGCCTTGAAGCGTCTCGACCGGGCGCCTTTCTGCGAAGAGAGGCTTCTTGCCGCCTTGGAAAGCTTGATCGCCGAAGCGGCTCCTTCTTCTCATCGGGTCAAAAGGTAAAGGAGGACCGCCGCCGCCGAGGCGACGTTCAAGGACTGGACCGGGCCCTTCCCCGGCAGCGTCAAAACCTCGTCGCAAAGCGCGAGCCGCTTTTCGTCGAGACCGCGTTCCTCGTTGCCGAGGATGAGGGCCGGGGGGCGGCCATCGGGCAAACGGGGGGGCGAAGAGCGAAGCGCGGGGCGTACGGGAGCGCTTGCGACAAGGCGGTAAAAAGGGCGCAACGCCGGCAGGATCGCATCGAGACGCGCGCGATAAAGCGAGAGGTATTCAAGCCCCCCTTCCGCCACTCTGTAGCTTGCGTCCGAAGGCATCGCCTGGTGGGGACTGTCCGAAAGGATCATCGTATCGAGGCCGAAAAAGGCCGCGCTGCGGGCAATGGCGCCGAGATTGTGGGGGTTGCCGACGCCGTCGAGGATGAGGATCGGCTTTCCGCTCTGCCGCCAGGAAGAAAGGGCGTTGCGGTCGAGGGAAAGGGGTGGGCGGGGCCCGGCGATGGCGACGGCGCCGCCATGGTGGAGGCTCCCCGCGATGCGCGCGAGTTCCTCTGCCCCGGCTTCGCGGTACGGCTTTTTCGCTGCGGCGAGGATCGCGCAACAACGGGAAAGCTCGGGCTGAAGGCGAGGCTCGAAAAAGAGGCGCAGGACGCGCAGGGGGTCGCGCTCGAAAAGCGCCTTTACCGCGGCCAACCCGCAGATGCGCAAAAGCCTGCGGGAATGGATCGGCCGCTCTCCTTCTCTTTCGCCGCTCTCTGCTTTCGGTGTTGGCGGCCGCCGCAGCGTCATCGCTCTTGCCTCAGGGCGTCGATTTTGGGAAGAGGATGAACGGAAAATCGCAAAGGCCCAGCTCGA
>JAJYIC010000070.1 GCA_021790295.1 Pseudomonadota bacterium
GAAGAGGCCGAAGTTCTTCTGATCGACACCGCGGGGCGGTTGCAAAACAAGGCCGCTCTCATGGAGGAGTTGAAAAAGATCGCGCGCGTCCTCAAAAAGCTCGATTCGACGGCGCCGCATTCGGTCCTTCTCGTTCTCGACGCGACGACGGGCCAGAACGCCCTTTCCCAGGCCGAGGTTTTCCGCGAGATGGTGGGGGTCACCGGGATCGTGATGACAAAGCTCGACGGCACCGCGAAAGGCGGGGTTCTCGTCTCTCTCGCCGAAAAATACGGGATCCCGATCCATGCCTTGGGGGTCGGCGAAAGCGCCGAGGACCTGCGCCCGTTCGAGGCTCCGGCTTTTGCCCGAAGCCTTGTCGGGCTCGATTCCTAGCCTCGCATCCGCCGCTCAGCGCGGCAGGAGAAGATCGGCGAGGATGCGCAAGAGTTCGACATAGCTGCGCAAAAGGATGGCCGCTATGGCGCCCGCGGCGAGACCGGCGAAAAGCCAGATCGCGCCATGACCGGATAGGGTCGCCAAAGTTCCGGCGGCGAAAATGAGAAGGCCGACGGCGAGTGAAAGCGAGCCGCCGTGACGGCGCAAAAGGCGCACCGCAGGGTAAGGCCGGTCCGCGCTTTCGGGCGGCGGGAAATCGGGTTGCGGCATAGGGGTTCTTTTGCGCCCGGTTTGCCTCAAGCGGGCGCGACGAGCCGCGCCGTCAAAGGCTTCAACACCCGCACGCCGGGACGCCCCTTGAGCCTTTCCGCCTCTTCCCGCCGCGCCAGCACGGCGATCGCGCGGCGCTCGACGCTCCGGTCGAGACCGGCCGCATCGAGCCAGAGGAGAGGCAAAGGCGCTTCGGCGCCCTCCTCGACGACGACCAAAGCCCCCGCCGGCGGCACCTCGGGGGTGGCGTCGAGGCCGGTGAAGAGGTTTCTGTGCCAATGGCTCATGCGGTTTCTCCATTCCCCGGTGCCGCCGGGACCGGCCTTGGCGCGGTAAGGGGCGCTCGCAAACACCTGCGGCCCCGAAACCTGATGGATCGCGACAAAAGGGGAGGGATGCGGGGAAAGCGACTCGAACCTTTGCGAAGCCTCTATCCCCGGTATCGAAAGCAGAACCTTCATGTGTTGAAGATACCAGGCGTCCCACTCGGCCCGCATTTGCGGTTGATCGAGCGCCATCTCGACCATGTAGATCATCGCTTTTCTCCCCTGATCTTCGAGGCGGCGTCTTCGGCCGCGCGCAAGCCGAAGACGGCGGCCTTGGCGAGCCCTCCGACATAGCCGGCGTAAGGCCCGCCGTCGATCCCTCCGGTGGTCGAGCCGGCGGCATAAAGCCCGGGTATGGCTTGGCCGTCCTCGCGCAAAACCCGGCCCGCCGCGTCGATCTTGAGCCCCCCCATCGTGTAGGTGATGCCCGCGCAAAGAGGGATCGCGAAAAAGGGCGGGGTCGCGATCGGCATCGGCCAATAACGCTCGCTGCTGCGGGAGGGCGCAAGCGCGGCGAAATCGCCTTTCTCGCAGGCGGCGTTGTAGAGGGCGAGGGTCAGTGCGAGGCCTTCGCCGTCGATCCCCGCAAGCCGCGCCAACTCGGGTATCGCCAGGGCGCGGTGAATGGTGCCTGCGGCCCGCGCCAGCTCCGGGTTTGCCGGGATCCGCGCCGAACGGCCGGGGCCGTCCCAGATTTGCGCATCGAAAACGACCGAGGCTTCCAAAGGCGCGGGGGAACGGGCGATCCCGTTGGCCATAAAGATGCCGCCCTCTCCCTCGTCGAGGATGCGCCTGCCCCCTCTATCGACGACGATCCCCGCGGAAGCGATGGCGTCGAGTTCGGGATAAGGCCAAACGCGATCGTTGGAAAAAGCGTCGCGGCATAAGAGATGCCCGTAAAAGCAATCGAGAGGGCTCGTCGCCGCCCCGGCTTCGCGCGCCATGCTGAGGCCGTCGCCGGTTCCGGTCGCCGCCCCGCGCTGCTTCAGCATCTGCGGAAAGGGCGTGATGTGGCGGCGCAAAAGCTCTGGATCGCCCTGAAACCCGCCGTCGGCGAGGATCACGGCATGCGCCTCGAAGCGCCGGGAGGCTCCGCCTTCTTCCGCTTCGAGCCCGGCGCAAACGCCCCCTTTCATGACGAGCGAGCGCGCCCGCGTGGCGAGACGAAGGCTCCCGCCCTTTTGCCGCAGTCTCTCGGCAAGAAGGCGAAGCAAAACGTCGGGCCCGCGGCCGCGCCAATCGAGCCCCGCCGTCAAAGGGCGCGGCGGCGCCATCATCCAGTTCTGCCAGGAGGCCTTGCCCGCGCGTATGAAACGGCCGCCTTGCAGGGCGAGCCAATCGATCGCACGGGCGGCCTCGCGCACCAGCACCTCTTCGAGGGCGGGATCGGTAAAGCCGCGCGTGTTGTAGAGGACCGCCCTGCGCAGGGCCTCTTCCGGTTCCTTGGGGTCGGTATAGGCGATATGGATGATGCCGCCCGACCAACGGCTGTTGCAGGGATAGGAGGGCTCGCTCCCCTTTTCGAGAACCGCGACGCGAAGCCCGAGTTCGGCCGCGCGCACGCCCGCAACCATGCCGGCAAGCCCGCCGCCCACGACCGCCAGATCGAAATCGTTCTCGTCCATCTCCTTCCCCTTCCGGCCGAGGCCCGGCGTTCGAGGCATATCACGGCGCGGGGAGTGAGGCGACGGCGGCGATGGGGCTTCCGGCGCGGGCGAGGAGAAGCCTCTGCCGCTCCTCTTGCGGCGGCCGGGCGCGGGCGCGAAAGTGCCGGGCTCGCCCGCGACAAGGAGGGCGCCATGCGCCACTTTTTCGACGAAGCCTCCGAGCGCACCCGGGCGCTCCAGGCGATGATCGCCGAACTTCCCTTCTTGAAAGAGCTTGGCGAGGGCACTCTCAGCCGCGAGCGTTTCGCCTTTTACATCCTTTCCGACGCGCTTTATCTCGGGGCGTTTTCGCGCGCTCTCGCGCTTGCCGCGGCAAAAGCGCCCGAGTCTGCGGCAATGGAGTTTTTCGCCGGTTCGGCCTTGGGCGCGCTTGCCGTCGAGCGCGCTCTTCACGAACGTTATCTCGAGGAATTCGGGATCGGCAAAGGCGCTCTCGCCGCGGCCGAACCCGCCCCCGATTGCCTGGCTTATGCGAATTTTCTCCTCGCCACCGCAAACAACGAACCCTTCGCTGTTCTCGTTGCGGCGCTTCTGCCCTGCTTTTCGATCTATTGGGAAGTGGGCTCGGCCATCAAGCGCCTGGCGGAGCCGCAAAACCCTTACCGCTCCTGGATCGAAACCTATGCCGATCCGCGCTTTGGCGCCTCGGTCGAAAGGATCATCGCGATTGCCGACGGCGAGGCGGCAAAAGCGCCTCATCTGCGTCAGAGGATGCTCGACGCCTTTACCCAGGCGGCGCGTTACGAATGGCTTTTCTGGGACGGCGCCTATCGCCTTCGCCGCTGGCCCGACGGGTCCTAGAACGCCCGAACCGTCCCGCTTTTGCGCTCTTCGCGGATCATCGCCGCGCCTTTCTCGGCGATCATGATGGCGGGAGCGTTGGTGTTGCCCGAGGTGATCGCCGGCATGATCGAAGCGTCGGCGACGCGCAAACCTTCGAGGCCCAAGACGCGCAGGCGTTCGTCGACCACGGCCTCACCGTCGCTCCCCATCTTGCAGGTGCCGACGGGGTGAAAGATCGTGGTGCCGATCTCGCCCGCGGCGCGCGCCAGTTCCTCGTCGCTTTTGACCTCGAGGCCGGGGCGGAACTCTTCGGGCGCAAAACGCTGAAGCGCGGGCTGGGCGCAGATGCGGCGCGTCAAACGGATCGCATCCGCCGCAACCCTGCGGTCGGCAAGAGCGGAAAGATAGTTGGGCCTGATCGCGGGATGCGCCTTCGGGTCTGCCGAGCGTATCCTCACGCTGCCGCGGCTTTCCGGGCGCAGATTGCACACCGAGGCGGTAAAAGCCGGAAAAGGGTGGAGAGGCTCGCCGAATTTGTCGAGAGAGAGCGGCTGCACGTGGTATTCGAGGTTCGGCGTCTCGCGCGAGGGATCGCTTCTCGCAAACGCGCCGAGTTGGCTCGGCGCCATGGTCAGGGGACCGCGTTTCAAGAGCGCGTATTGGAGCGCCATAAAGGCGCGCCCCCAAAGGCTGTTCGCGCTTTCGTTGAGGGTCTTCGTGTTCCCTACCTTGTAGACGGTGCGGATCTGGAGATGGTCCTGAAGGTTCTCTCCGACCCCGGGAAGGGCGTGAAGGAGGGGGATGCCGAGTTCCCGCAAAAGCGAGGCCGGCCCCACCCCGGAAAGCTCGAGAAGCTGCGGCGAACCAATCGCCCCCGCGGCGAGGATGACTTCGCCTTCGGCCGCGGCATAAGCCTCGGCGCCTTTGTAGGAAAAGGCGACGCCTGTGGCGCGCTTTCCCTCGAAACGGATCCGGGACGCCTCGGCCCCGGTCAAGACGAGGAGATTGGCGCGCTCCTTGACCGGCTTCAGAAAGGCCTTTGCCGTGTTCCAGCGCACCCCGCGCTTCTGGTTGACCTCGAAATAGCCGCAGCCTTCGTTGTCGCCGCGGTTGAAATCCTCGGTTGCGGGTATCCCCGCCTCCGCCGCCGCCGCGCGGAAGGCGTCGAGGATCTCCCAGGACAGGCGCATCGGCTCGACCCGCCACTCGCCGCCCGCGCCGTGAAAGGCGTCGGCGCCGGCGAAATGGTCCTCGCTTTTCTTGAAATAAGGGAGAACCTCCTCCCATCCCCAACCGCGATTGCCGAGCTGCCGCCAGCCGTCGTAATCGCGCGCCTGGCCGCGCATGTAGATCATGCCGTTGATCGAGGATGAGCCGCCGAGGACGCGCCCGCGCGGATAGGAAAGCGCGCGTCCCCCAAGCCGTTCTTCGGCTTCGGTTTTGAAGCACCAGTCGGTGCGCGGGTTGTTCTGGGTATAAAGATAGCCGATCGGAATGTGGATCCAGATGTAATTGTCTTTGCCGCCTGCTTCGAGCAGAAGCACCCGAGTCCCGGCGTCGGCGGAAAGGCGGTTGGCGAGAACGCAACCCGCCGAGCCGGCGCCGACGATGACGTAATCGAAGCGTCCGATCTCCTGCCCTGCCGCCGCTTTCGGGGCCGCCATCGCCCTTTTCCGGCGGCTAGGCAAGGCGCTCGGATTTGGAGGATTTGGCCCCCCTGAGGCGCCTCCCGCCGGCGCGGGCCATGTGCAAAAGCCCCGCGCGCAGATAATCGTAACCGGTAACGAGGGTGAGAAGAGCCGCCACCCACAAAAGGCCCGCCCCGAGTGTCCTCAAAGGCAGGACCTGCGGCCCGGCGTCGCCGATGATCAGAACCCCGATCGCCGTCATCTGGATCACCGTCTTCCATTTCGCCAGACGCGAAACCGGCACGCCGACCCGGATCCCGGCAAGATATTCGCGCAAGCCCGAAACCAGAATCTCGCGGCAAAGGATGACGAGAGCCGGCAACAGCGCCCCTTCCGGAAGCCGGCCAAAGGCGGTCAGCATCAAAAGGGTGGCGGAGACGAGGAGCTTGTCGGCGATCGGGTCGAGAAAGCGGCCGATGTCCGATTGCTGCTTCCAGCGCCGCGCCAGCCGCCCGTCGAGCCAGTCGGTAAGCCCTGCGGTCGAAAAAAGGGCGCAAGCAAACCAGCGCGCCGTCTCGCCCGGTATGTAAAAGCTGGCGACGAGCGCCGGGATGACGAGGATGCGCGAGAGGGTGAGAAGGTTGGGAAGGCTTCTTAAGGGCACGCTTCGCTCCGGGCCGGAAAGGCCGTTTTCATCTTACGCATCCGGGCGGAAATGATCATAAACCTTTTTCGCCACGGTTTTGCTGATGCCCTCGACGCGCTCCAGTTCGGAAAGCCCGGCGCGGGCGACGGCCGGGGCCGAACCGAAATGGCGCAAAAGGGCCTGCTTCCTTTTGCCGCCGACGCCCGCGATCTCGTCGAGAGAGGAGCGCGCGAGCGCCTTTGTCCGTCTCGCGCGATGGGTGCCGATGGCAAAACGGTGCGCCTCGTCGCGCAGGCGCTGGAGAAAATAGAGGACAGGATCGCGCGGCTCCAGGCGGAACGGCGCCCGTCCGGGGAGAAAAAAGCGCTCGCGCCCGGCGTCCCGCTCGGGCCCTTTGGCGATCGCGGCAAGGGCGATATCGCCGATGCCGAGCTCCGCAAGCACGTTCTCGGCGACGTGAAGCTGGCCTTCCCCGCCGTCGATGAGGACGAGATCGGGCCAGGCGCCGCGGCTTCTGTCGGGGTCTTCCTTGAGGGCGCGCGCGAAGCGCCGCTCCAGAACCTCGCGCAGCATCGCATAATCGTCGCCGCCCGCCTCGGCCTGCCCCCCGCGGCGGATGGTAAACTTGCGATACGCCTTTTTGACAAACCCTTCGGGACCGGCGACGATCATCCCTGCGACCGCGTCTTTTCCATGGATATGGCTGTTGTCGTAAACCTCGATGCGCTCGGGTGGGCTTTCGAGGGAGAAGGCCGCCGCGAGGGCTTCGATCAGACGCCGTTGAGAGCCGCTTTCGGCAAGCCGCCGGGCAAGCTCCTCTTTGGCCGAAAAGAGGACTCGATCGACAAGCTTTTTCTTCTCCCCGCGGCGCGGGAGGAGGATCTCCACCTTCCCGCCTTTGAGAGAAAAGGCCTCCTCGATCAAAGCCTGCTCGCGCGCAGGGTGGCTCAAAAGGATGAGAGGCGGCTTCTCCCGGCCTTCGTAAAACTGGCCGAGAAAAGACGCCAGCACCTCTTCGACCCCGAGCTGGCGGTCGTGACTGGGGAAATAGGCGCGGTTGCCCCAGTTCTGGCCGCCGCGGAAAAAGAAGACTTCGATGCAGGTCTGTCCTCCCGCCTGCTCAGCGGCGATGACATCGGCGTCCTCGATCAGGGCGGGATGGATGTCGCGATGTCCTTCGACGAGGGAAAGGGCGCGGATGCGGTCGCGGATGAGGGCTGCCGTTTCGAAGTCGAGGAGAGCGGCCGCCTTTTCCATCTCGGCGACGAGGCGTTCTCTCACTTCGCCGCTTTTCCCGGAAAGGAAGGCCCGCGCTTCGGCCACAAGCCGCGCATAGTCCTCGCG
This sequence comes from Pseudomonadota bacterium, assembly GCA_021790295.1. Taxonomy (GTDB): domain Bacteria; phylum Pseudomonadota; class Alphaproteobacteria; order ATCC43930; family CGMCC-115725; genus AP-15. Next base: position 7,043 of record JAJYIC010000070.1, read on the forward strand.
GTCGATGCGGCCGACGCAGGGCGCGCAGCAACGCTTGATCTGATAAAGCAGGCAGGGTCGCGTGCGGTTGGCAAAGACGCTGTCGCTGCAGGAACGCAACAAAAACGCCTTTTGCAGCGTGACGAGGGTGCGATTGACCGCGCCCGCCGAGGCGAAAGGACCGAAATAGGCGCCGCTTTCGCTTTTCGCCCCGCGATGCTTTTTCAGTTGCGCAAAAGCCTGCTCGCCGCCGATGTGGATCAAAGGAAAGGACTTGTCGTCGCGCAAGAGGACATTGAAGCGCGGCATCAAGCGCTTGATCATGTTGCATTCGAGCAGAAGCGCTTCGGCTTCCGTGGCGGTGACGACGGTTTCGAGAAACCGGGTCTCGGCGACCATCCGCGCGAGGCGGTTCGAAAGCGCGGCAGAGCGCGTGTAATTCTGAAGGCGGGATTTGAGATTGCGCGCCTTGCCGACGTAAAGCGCCCCGCCTTTCGCGTCGAGCATGCGATAGACGCCGGGGGTGCGCGGCATCGTCTCGAGCGCCGCGCGGATGAGGGCGATGCCGCGAACAACGCCGCGGCGCAAAGGCTCCGTCGCGGCACCTTCCGCCGCGGTCTCGGGCAGAGGGCGCTCGCCCGCGATCCGTCCCGGAGCGCGCCGCGGATCGAGAGGAGCGGCGGGTTTGCCTTTTTTCACGAACGCCCCCGGCGAAAACCGGTTCGCGGCCTCTCCGGCGCGCCGGAAAAAGGGTCAAAGGATTGCGCTGCCATCAGAATTTCCGAACTTCCCCACCTTTTGTGGATAACTCTGTTGACAAGGCCCGGGTATCGTTCCGCCGGCAAGCCGTTCCGCGGTTCTCCCGCTTTTGCCCAGAAAAGAGGCATTCATAGGCAACCCATTGCGAAACCGGGAAATTTTTTTCTTCAAGTATTCATAATGACCAATCCTTGCGGCCACAGCCAGAGTTTCCGCGGGCCTCGAAGAGGAGTTTTGCGCCTGTGCACAAAACCCCTTTGCCGGTCTCGTTCGAAGGAAAGGAATCGCCTTTTTCCCGCTCTGTGTGTCGAAATATGACAAATATCCGCCAAAAGTAACGACCAAAAGTAACGATTGCGATTTCTGTCTTCGGGGCGGACAGAGCCTACTCCGTATGCGGCGCGAATTGCGGCTGCGCCCAGCCGAGATGCTGTCCGCCGTCGAGCGCGATCATTTGTCCCGTCATGGCCGGCGCCTTGAGGATGAAAATGAGCGCCGCCGCGATCTCTTCGGGGCTGGTGCCGCGCCGCAAAGGCATCGCTTTGCATTGCCGGGCGAATTCCTCGGGGTCTTGGCGCGGGCTCGGCAGAGTCGGTCCGGGACCGATGCCGTTGACGCGTATGCGCGGCGCAAGCGCCAGAGCCATCGTCCGCGTCAAGGTCCAAAGCCCGGCCTTCGAAAGCGTATAGGAGACAAAATAAGGGGTGAGGTTCCACACCCTTTCGTCGAGGAGATTGACGACGAGGCCGCTTTGGTCTTGCGGCAATTGCGCGGCGAAATGCTGGGTGAGAAGAAAGGGGGCCCGAAGATTGACCCCGAGATGGGCTTCCCAGCTTTTCCTGGTCGCGGTTAGAAGGCTGTCCTCGCCGAAATGGGAGGCGTTGTTGACAAGGCAGCCTATCGGTCCCAAAGCCTCCGCGGCTTTTGGCAGCAATTGCGCGACCGCCTCTTCCTCGGCGAGATCGGCAGGAAGCGCGACCCCTTTCCCGCCTTTCTCGCGCAAGGTTTCGACCAGGCTTTCGGCCGCCGCGCGCGAATGGCGGTAATGGACGGCGACGGCAAAACCCTCTGCGGCAAGAGCGAGGACGAGGGCGCGGCCGATCCGCCGCGCTCCGCCCGTGACGAGCGCGCTTTTAGGGAGGGGACCGAAAAACCCCGACCCTTCAGCCATTTCAGCCGCGCCGTCCCGCACGGTGCTCTTTCTGGGCCTTGCGCGCGCGCGTCCGCGCGCGAATCCCCTCTCGAGCCGAGATCCCGGCCCGCCCTGCCGTCGAACGCCCGCGTTCGACCGAGGGTTCGAGGCCGTTGCGCGAAAGGGCGGCGGAAAGGCCGAGATCGGCCGTCTCGAGACGGCGGATCTGGTCGCGTAGCCGCGCCGCCTCTTCGAATTCGAGTTCCCCGGCCGCCTCGTGCATGCGCCTTTCGAGATCCGCAATAACACTTTTCAAAGGGGCGCCCTGATAATGCGCCGCTTCGCCCTCTTCGAGACCGACCGTCACATGGTCGCGCTCGTAGACGCTTGCGAGGATGTCGGCGATCCCGCGCCTGACGCTTTCGGGCGTGATCCCGCGCTCCCGGTTGTAAAGAAGCTGCTTTTCGCGGCGGCGGTTCGTTTCCTCGATTGCCGCTTTGAGGCTTTCGGTCTTGCGCTCGGCATAAAGGATGGCGCGGCCGTCGATGTGGCGGGCGGCGCGCCCGATGGTCTGGATGAGAGAGGGGCGCGATCGGAGATAGCCTTCCTTGTCGGCGTCGAGAACGGCGACGAGAGCGCATTCGGGAATATCCAGCCCTTCGCGCAAAAGGTTGATGCCGACGAGGATGTCGAAAACGCCAAGGCGCAGATCGCGGATGAT
>JAJYIC010000071.1 GCA_021790295.1 Pseudomonadota bacterium
GGGGACAAGAGACCTGCGCCTCGGTTTCGAGGATCCCGCCCCGCGCGCCGGCAACGGGCGGGGAAAACTGCAAGCGATCCTCCGGCCTCTGCGCGCCGGCCGCAACCGATCGATCACCCCCAAAATCCCCCTTGCGCCTTCGCGCCGAGGCCCAAAAGGCGCCATTCATACTTTGTTAATTTTCTCGCGCTCAGCATATCGCAGGGCGGTTCGCCGGTCGAGGAGGACGCGTTTGAGCGGTGGAGAGTGAAAATGCGACCTCTTACCATGCTGATCACTTCCGAAGGCGAGTGGGTCTTCGAACGCAGCGCGGAGTTCTTCTCTGCCCTTGGCGATCCCGAGCCCGATTACGACGGCACGCTTTTCGCGGTGAAAAATCTCGGTTTTATCAAATTCGAAACGGTGGGTCGGGAGATCGTTGAGATCGAGTTGCACCCGCGCAACGTCGAGTTGCCGGCCCTTCTCGCCGTCCAGCAGCAGCTCTATTCATCGCAGTTCAAACTGTTCCGGATAAAATATTTCGAGGAAGCGTGGCATTCCGAAATCACCTCCTCGGCGGAGCAGGCTGTTGCCCGTCTCTCGGAATTGTGCGCGCCGGCCTTTTCGCCCCCGCCGAGCGACCGGTTTTTTGTCGAGCCGCAAGACTGGTCGTCCCTTTCCGGCCAGGAAGGGAACCCCTTGCGCCTTCTCTTCCAGAAATGGCGGATGTCGTTCGGCTGTTTCGACACGAGCCTCATACCCTTCGCCATCCAGCACCAGTTTCTGCGCCGACTGATGATTGCCGGGATCAGGCAGGGAGCCGACGATCCGGTCTTCCGCTTTATCGGCGACGGCTTCAAATGGCTGCAAGAAGACTACCGCTACACTGGCCTCGGAGAGAGCCTGCAAAACTTGCCGGACAAGGAATACGGGGGCTGGGTTTCGGAGTATTACAGATCGGTGGCGCGGTCGGGCCAACCGCGTTACGACGTCGTCACGGCTGCGATCGAAACCGGGCCGCGCATGGAAAAAGTATTCAAGACCCGTTACGAGAGGCTGTTGCTGCCGTGGAAAACGGGCTCTCCCGAGGTTTTCGTGACCCTTTTGTCGCGGACGATCCCCGAGGAAAATTCGCTTCCTACGGGCGCGCTGAATTGCCCGACGCCATCCTTGAGGAAAACGCGGAAATCGTCATAAGCCTCCACGAGTGAGAGGCTGACCACGGCAAACTCGACGTCGCCCCAGGGCGAACCGGGATAAAAAACGCTGTAACTGGTGTGCTTGTAGCCGTAGCCCGCGGCGATGCCTTTGTCGACGAGGGCCGGGGTGACGAGCGAGATCCCCCAATCGACGGGCCAGCGGGCGACGGCGTAGGCCCGCCCGAGCCTCGGCAAAAGCTGCGAAAGCCCCTTGCCGCGAAAATCCGGACGCACCCAAACCGATCCGCCGTAAAAGACGACGCCGCCGATCGTCTGCGCGTCCGGGGCGGTGACTTTGCACTGCTGCCCCTCTTCGCGCCCGGCGTAAAACATGAGGCGCGCCTCTTGTTCGAGCGTCGTCTCGGGCCAGTAATAAATCCGCCCGGCCTGGGTGACGACCACCTCTCCGTCCTCGTCTTCGCCGGATATCCAATAGGAATTTTCGGCGCAGAGATCCGAAAAATCGGGATTGAACATGTTGGGAAGGCGGTACCAGGTTCCTCGAGCGATCGCCTCTCTGTTGACGGAGACGAGTCCGCCCCAATCGTGGCGAAGGCGAAGGCGGATCCCGATGTTTCGCGCCGCTTTGTCGCCTTCCAAAACAAACCGGGACAACAGACGCGCAGGCCCGTGCTTGATCGTCAAAGCGTCGGGAAGGCGCAGATTGTTTTCGGGAACGATATTCGGATAAATGCGGCTCATCGCATTCTTCCTTCGCGATCGACGGGCGCTCCGAAGTCGGATCGGCTCTTCGCCCGCGCGGCTTTTGCGTATTGCGCGAAGCCGCAGGGTCACATTTCGCGCACCGAATGAAATTGGTAAATTTCTGTTAACCATTTGTCAACCATCAAATTCAAAAAAGACGTTTTTGCGGCGGCCGCCCTTGCGATCCCTGGGGAAGAGGAACGCCGCGCGGGAAAAAGGGAGGCGGCAAGACCGCGGCCGGACCTGACGGCGCGGGCCCGGGCAAGGTGCCGCAATCCGCTCGGTCTTGCCCTTGCGGCGGGCTCGGTTTCCATTATATTCCCTAGCGATCCCATAAGGTCCGGGTCGCGGACCCAGTCTCGGGTGGGCTCCTCGCCCGCTTTTTGTTTTGGGAGAGGCATTCTCGTTTTCAGAGGTCCGGTTTCTTGGTGGAACCTGAGAGCATCGCCGCCATGATCGAGCCCTCGCTTGTGGCGATGGGCTACCGTGTCGTGCGGGTCGTTCTGACGGGCGGACGGCGCGCCCGTTTGCTGGTGATGGCCGAACGCGGCGATGAGGCGCCGATGACGGTCGAGGACTGCGCCCTCCTCAGCCGTTCCCTTTCGGCGCTTCTCGACCTTGCCGACCCGATCGCAGGGGCTTATACGCTCGAGGTGAGTTCGCCCGGGATCGATCGCCCTTTGGTGCGGGCGCAAGACTACGACCGCTTTGCCGGACGCGAAGCCAGGATCGAACTTTCCCGACCGATCGAGGGACGAAGGCGTTTCCGCGGCCGCCTGATGGGAACCTCCGAAGGGGCGGTGCGGCTTGCCCTTTCCGGAGGAGAGATTTCTTTGCCGCTCGGCTCCGTTTTGCGGGCAAGGCTTATCGGCGACGACGAATTCGCCGCGCCTCTCGGCAATAAAAAGCCGCGCCCGCAGAGAGCAGCCCGCTCCGGAACCCGTTGATATTCGAACCCGAGAACGCCATGGCTTCCACCGCCGCCTTTGCCCGCCCCGAGCTTCTCCAGGTCGCCGAATCGGTCGCCCGCGACAAGGGCATAGACCGCGACGAGGTTTTGCAGGCGATGGAGCAGGCGATCCAGAAAGCGGGGCGCTCGAAATACGGCCAGGATTACGACATCAGGGCCGAAATCGACCGCAAAAGCGGCGAGATCCGGCTTTTGCGTTTCCGCGAGGTGGTCGAAAGCGTCGAAAACGAGCCGACGCAGATCGCTCTCGAGGAAGCCAGGCGTCTCAATGGCGAAGCCGAGATCGGCGATTTTGTCACCGATCCTTTGCCGCCTCTCGATTTCGGCCGCATCGCCGCGCAGACGGCAAAACAGGTGATCGTGCAAAGGGTGCGCGATGCGGAACGCCAGCGCCAGTATCTCGAGTTCAAGGACCGCGTTGGGGAAATCGTAAACGGTCTGGCCAAAAGGATAGAATTCGGCAATGTGATCGTCGATCTCGGCCGTGCCGAAGCGATTTTGCGACGTGACGAGTTGTTGCCGAGAGAAAGCTTTCATCAAGGGGAAAGAGTTCGCGCTTATATTTATGATGTGCGGCAGGAACCTCGCGGTCCGCAAATATTTCTTTCGCGCACTCATCCCCAATTCATGGCGAAGCTTTTCGCCCAGGAAGTGCCTGAAATCTACGACGGCATCATCGAGATCAAGGCCGTGGCGCGCGATCCCGGCAGCCGCGCCAAGATCGCCGTCGTTTCGCGCGACAGCGGGATCGACCCGGTCGGCGCCTGTGTCGGCATGCGCGGCAGCCGGGTGCAGGCGGTGGTCGGCGAACTGCAAGGCGAGAAGGTGGATATCGTTCCCTGGTCTCCCGATCCGGCGACCTTTGTCGTCAACGCTCTGGCTCCGGCCGAGGTGGCCAAGGTCGTCATGGACGAAGAGCAGAGGCGGGTCGAGGTCGTGGTCCCCGACGACCAGTTGAGCCTTGCGATCGGGCGGCGCGGGCAGAATGTCCGCCTCGCTTCGCAATTGACGGGTTGGGACATCGACATCCTCACCGAAGCCGAGGAATCGGAACGGCGCAACGAGGAATTCCACGGCCGCAGCCAGATGTTTATCGATGCTCTCGACATCGACGACGTGATCGCTCATCTGCTGGTGACCGAGGGTTTTACTTCGCTCGAGGAAGTGGCTTATGTGGCGCGCGAAGACCTCGCGGATATCGAAGGCTTCGATCTCGATGTCGCGGGCGAATTGCAGGAGCGCGCGCGCCGCGCCCTCGAACGGCGCGACCGCGAATACGACGAGAAGCGCCGGCAGCTCGGGGTCAGCGACGAGCTTGCCGCGCTCGAAGGGGTGACGCCCGCGCTCCTCGTCGCTCTCGGCGAAAAGGGGGTGAAGTCGCGGGACGATCTCGCCGATCTCGCGGGAGACGAACTCATCGAACTTCTCGCGCCTTTCGAAAAAGCGGGCATCAAGCTCGCCCCCGAAGAGGCAAACGCGCTTATCATGAAGGCGCGCGCGCATTGGTTCGCGGACGAGGGATAAAGCCCATCGCAAGCCCAAAGGGCGGCGGCGCGCGCGGCGAGGGGGCGGCTCCTGCCGAGCGGCGTTGCATCGTCACGGGCGAGGTTTGCGAACGCTCGGGTCTCATCCGTTTTGTCCTCGCGCCTTCGGGCGAGGTGGTGCCCGATCTCGCGGGGCGTCTGCCCGGCCGGGGTTTGTGGTTGCGCGCCGAGAGGGCTATAGTGGAAAAGGCCGTGGCGAAGCGGCTCTTCGCGCGCGCGGCGCGTTCTGCCGCCTCGGCGCCGCCGGGGCTTGCGGATCGGGTCGAAGCGTTGCTCGGCTTGCGCATGATCGAGGCCCTTGGCCTTGCCCGGCGCGCGGGGCTGGCGGTGGCGGGCTTTGTCAAGGTGTGCGAGGCGGCGAAAAGCGGCAAGAGTTCGCTTTTCCTCGCGGCGCTCGACGGAAGCGAGCGCGGGCGCGGCAAGCTCGGCGCCTTGGCGCGCGATCTGCCGGTAGCGGCGGCCTTGACCGCGGCCGAGCTGGGCGCTGCCTTCGGGCGCGACCATGTAGTGTTTGCAGCGCTCGGGCCCGGCCCGCTCGCTGCCCGGCTGCTCGCTGATGCGCGCAGGATGGCGGGCTTTCGCGCCGGCGCCGGGGTGAGCGAAGGGCGGCAGGAGCCGCGGGCGACTGAGAAGAGTAGTATCGGATCGACATGAGCGACGCGAACGAGCAAGAACACAAAGGCCCTCTGACCCTGGCGCGCAGCAGCGGCCGTCTCGAACTGCGCAAAAGCGTCGAGACGGGGCAGGTGCGGCAAAGCTTTTCTCACGGCCGCTCGAAAACCGTGACCGTCGAGGTTCGCAAAAACCGCAGCTGCGGCCCGCGGCCGACCGAGCCGAGCCATGCCGAACCCGAAGGCGAGGCGGCGCAACCGCGCCCGCCCGCCGCCGAGCCTCAGCGCCGCCCGGTCATCATCCCGCATACGCTGACCGCCGAAGAAAAGGCCGGGCGTGTGCGCGCGTTGCAGGGCGCCCGCAAAGCCGATGAAGAGGCGCGTCACCGCGCCCAACTCGAAGAACAGAACCGCCGCCGCCGGGAAGAGGAGCGCGCGGCCGAAGAGGCGCGCCGGCAAGCCGAAGAGGAGGCGCGCAAAAAGGCCGACGAAGAGGAAGCCCGCCGCCGCGCCGAAGAGGAAGAGGCGAAAAGGAAGGCGGCCGAAGAGGACGAGCGGCGCAAGGAGGAGGCGCGGCGCGTCGTCGCCGAAAGGGCGGGAAAGGCGGCGGCGGCAAAAGTCGCGGCCTTGGCCGCGGCGGGCAAGGTCGCCGTCCCGCTCGAAGAGGAAGAAGAAGAGTCCGCAAACCGGCGGGGAGCGAGGCCCGAAGTCAAAAAGGCGCCGCCCCCGGCGCGCCGCGACGAGGTCCGGCGGCGCACCGGAAAGCTGACCTTGACGCGCGCGCTCTCCGAAGACGAAGGCGAAAGGGTGCGCTCTCTCGCCTCGATGCGTCGCGCCCGCGAACGCGAGCGCCAGCGCCTCCATCAGGGTCAGCTCGAACAGCAGGCGAAGGTCGTGCGCGACGTCGTCGTTCCCGAGACCATCACCGTTCAGGAACTCGCCAACCGCATGGCCGAGCGCGGGGCGGACGTGATCAAGGCGCTGATGCGCATGGGGGTGATGGCGACCATAAACCAGGTCATCGATGCCGATACGGCCGAGCTCGTGGTCGGCGAATTCGGCCATCGCCTGCGCCGCGTGTCCGAGGCCGATGTCGAAGTTGGCCTGCGGGGAGAAAAGGACGCCGCCGAAGCCTTGAGGCCGCGCGCTCCCGTGGTCACGGTCATGGGCCACGTCGACCACGGCAAGACCTCGCTTCTCGACGCCTTGCGGGAAACCGACGTCGCGGGCGGCGAGACGGGGGGCATCACCCAGCATATCGGCGCCTATCGCGTCAGCCTCAAAAGCGGCAAGCAGATCACCTTTATCGACACCCCGGGCCATCAGGCCTTTACGGCGATGCGCGCCCGCGGCGCCAATGTCACCGATATCGTGGTCCTCGTCGTTGCCGCCGATGACGGGGTGATGGAGCAGACGGTCGAAGCGATCCGCCACGCCAAAGCGGCGGGAGCGCCCGTGATCGTCGCCATCAACAAGATCGACAAACCCGAGGCCCAGCCCGATCGGGTTCGGCAGGGTCTTATTCAGCACGGGATCATCGTCGAAAAGCTCGGCGGCGATGTACTCGATGTCGAGGTTTCGGCGGCAAAGCGCCAAGGTCTCGAAGCGCTCGAAGAGGCGATCCTGCTGCAAGCCGAGCTTCTGGATTTGAAGGCCAACCCGAACCGGGCGGCTGAAGGAGTGGTCCTCGAAGCCAAGCTCGAACGCGGACGCGGCCCCGTCGCCACCGTTCTTATCCAGAAAGGGACGCTCGCGATCGGCGACATTTTCGTCGCCGGTGCCGAATGGGGCCGGGTGCGCGCGCTCGTCGACGATCGCGGCCGCAACCAGGAGGAAGCCGGCCCTTCGACCCCGATCGAGGTTTTGGGTTTGAATGGCGCTCCTCTCCCGGGGGACGATTTCATCGTCGCCGAAAACGAAAGCCGGGCGCGAGAGATCGCCGACTTCCGCCAGAGAAGGCGGCGCACTCAGCTTGCCGCGGCGGGCGGGCGCGGCACGCTCGAACAGATGTTCTCGAAGATCGCCGCAACGGGCGCCAAAGAGCTTGCCCTCGTCGTCAAATCCGATGTCCACGGCTCTCTCGAAGCGATCGTCTCCTCGCTCGAAAAGCTGTCGACGGACGAGGTCACGCTTCGCGTCCTGCATTCCGCGGTCGGCGGCATCAACGAAAGCGATGTGATCCTCGCCAAAGCCTCGGAAGCGATCATCATCGGCTTCAACGTCCGCGCCAATCCGCAGGCGCGCGAGCTTGCGGCTCACGACCGGGTCGAGATCCGTTATTACTCGATCATTTACGACCTGATCGACGAGATGCGCCGCCTGCTTTCGGGTCTGTTGGCGCCGAGCATGCGCGAACGCCTGCTCGGCAACGCCTCGATCCGCGAAGTCTTTAGCATCAGCAAGGCCGGCAAGGTCGCGGGCTGCCTCGTCACCGACGGCTTGGTGAGGCGCGGCGCGCGCGTGCGCATCCTGCGCGACAATATCGTCATCCACGAAGGCGCCCTCAAATCCTTGCGGCGCTTCAAGGACGAGGTGCGCGAAGTGAAGGAAGGCTACGAATGCGGCATGGCCTTCGAGAACACCCAGGATATCGAGGTGGGGGACACCGTCGAGTGCTTCGAGGTTGAGGAAGTCGCGCGCGCGCTCTGAGCCCTCGCCCCGAAGGGCGCGAGCGGGGCCGATCGGAAGGGGGCAGCGCTTGCCGGCCTCGAGGGAGGCCTTAGGGCGCAGAAGCGAGCGCCCTTTGCGCGTCGGCGAAAGCCTGCGCCATGCTTTGGCGCGCCTTCTCGGCAAAGGCGCCTTGCGCGACCCCGCCCTCGAAGGGGCGAGCATCACCGTCAGCGAAGTCAAGGTGAGCGCCGATCTTTCGAATGCCGTCGCCTATGTGATGCCGCTTCTGGGAGAGAAGGCGGACGAGCGGATCGCGGCCCTGCGGCGCGCTGCGCCTTACCTCAAAGGGCTTTTGGGGCGCGAGCTGCGGTTGCGGCGCCTGCCCGATCTCGGCTTTGCTCTCGACCCTTCCTTTGCAGAGGCCGAAAGGATGAGGGCGCTTCTCGCGCGGCCTTCCGTCGCCCGCGATCTCGATTCCCCCGCCGGCGGGGCGAAGGCGGGTAGCGGCAATGAGGCCGCCGGCAAAGAACTCCCATGAAGGCGCCGGGACCCGCCTCTTCGCCGGCCCTCCAAGGCTGGCTTGTGATCGACAAACCCGAAGGGCTCGGCTCCAACCGCGCGGTCGCGCTGGTGCGGCGCCTCACCGGGATGAAGGCCGGTCACGCCGGCACTCTCGATCCTCTCGCGACCGGGGTCTTGCCGGTGGCTTTGGGGGCGGCGACCAAAACCGTCGCCTTTGCTGCGGACTCCTCCAAGACCTACCGTTTTCGCGTCTGTTGGGGAGCCTCGCGTTCGACCGACGACCGCGAGGGGGCGATCCTCTCTTCGAGCCCCATGCGCCCGAGCGCAGAGGCGATCGCCGCCCTCCTGCCGCGCTTTACCGGTACGCTTGCGCAAAAGCCTCCCCAATACTGCGCCCTTCATGTCGGCGGACGGCGCGCTTATGCCCTGGCGCGCGCGGGGCTCCCGGTCGATCTTCCGGCAAGGCCGGTGGAAGTGAAGGCGTTGCGTCTTCTTGCCGTCCCCGACGAGGATCACGCCGAATTCGAAGCGGTCGTCGGCAAAGGCACGTATATCCGGGCGCTCGCGCGCGATCTGGCTCTCTCTCTCGGGACTTTGGGTCATGTCGAGGCGATGCGCCGTCTCGCCGTCGGGCGCTTTACGCTGAAGGAGGCAATTTCTCTGGATTCGCTTGCGCTACGCCGTCATAGTCTGGACTTTTGCGGCGCTTTGCTGCCGGTCGAGGCGGCGCTTGACGGGATTCCGGCACTTCTTTTGAGCGCGGCGGAGGCGAGAGGGCTCGTTTGCGGGCAACGCGTCATCCCTCGCGAGAAAGAGGGAGAGGGAAGCGTCGAAGGGCTCGCCGAAGGCCGGCTTGTCGGCGCTTTTTGCGATCGCCTTCTGGTTGCTCTGGCGCGGGTTGAAAAGGGCGGCTTGCGGCCCGTGAGGGTCATCTCTTGCTGAAGAGGAAAGGGTAAGGATGTCGATTACGGCCGAGCGCAAAGGGGCGCTCATCGGCGAATATAGAACGCAGGAGGGCGACACCGGATCGCCCGAGGTTCAAATTGCGCTTTTGAGCGAACGAATCCGCAATCTTACCGAGCATCTTTCGACGCATAAAAAGGATTTTCACTCCCGCCGCGGCCTTCTCGTCATGGTCGGGAAAAGGCGCCGTCTGCTCGATTATTTGAAACGCTCCGACGGCGGGCGCTATGCGCGGCTGATCGAGCGGTTGGGGCTGAGACGGTGAGGGCGCGCTCTCTTTCGAGGGCCCGCGGCGGCGCGGGTTTTGGCTCTGCGCCGCGGCCGCCTTGTTGCAAAAAGGATAAAACCGAATGTTTGAAATCTACCGCAAAGAATTGATGTGGGGCGGGCGCCGCCTCGTCCTCGAAACGGGACGGTTTGCGCGCCAGGCCGACGGGGCGGTGCTCGCGAGCTATGGCGACACGACCGTCCTTTGCACCGCGG
>JAJYIC010000072.1 GCA_021790295.1 Pseudomonadota bacterium
CTCGAGCGGTGGCACCGAGGCAAATCATCAGGCTCTTTTCGGTTGCGGGCGCGGGCGCGTTCTCGTTTCAGCGGTCGAACACCCTTCCGTTCTGGAGGCCGTTCCCGGCGCCGAAAAGATCCCCGTCGATGGAGAAGGGCTCATCTGCCTCGATGCGCTCGAAGACCTTTTGCGCAAAGAGGGCGAAACGGCCGTCGTTTCGGTGATGCTCGCGAACAACGAGACGGGCGTTATCGAACCGGTCGCAGAGGCGGCCCGCATCGCGCACCGCAACGGCGCCCTTTTTCATTGCGACGCGGTTCAAGCGGCGGGCAGGATCGCGGTCGATTGTGCCGCGCTCGGGGCCGATTTTCTCACCCTTTCGGCGCATAAGATCGGCGGGTCGATGGGGGTGGGGGCGCTGGTGATCGCCGACGGGAGCCCGTTTTTTCCCTTTGTGCGCGGCGGCGGGCAGGAGCGCAGGCGCCGCGCCGGAAGCGAAAACCTGCCGGGGATCGCGGGTTTCGGCGCGGCCGCACGGGCGGCCGATATCGGGGCTTACGAGAGGGTACGGGCGTTACGCCAAAGGCTCGAAGAGGAGATTGTTGCGCGGGCTCCCGATTGCGTCATTCTGGGCGCCGCCGCGCCGCGCCTGCCCAATACCCTCGCCGTCGCCATGCCGGGGGTTGCGGCCGAAACCCAGGTCATCGCTCTCGATCTCGAAGGGGTGATGGTGAGCGCCGGCGCCGCCTGCTCTTCGGGCAAGATCGACAAAAGTCCTGTCGTCCTGGCCATGGGGCTGCCGCCCGAGATCGCCCTCTCGACCCTGCGCGTCAGCCTCGGCTGGAGCACGACGGAAGCGGAGATCGCCCATTTTCTCGACGCCTATCTCGCGCTTTACCGCCGCAAAAGGCCGCGGCAAGGGGCGCTTGCAGCATGAGCGCCCTTCCCGTCGTGAAAAAGATCGAGGGGGTAAAGCCCGTCTATCTCGACAACCAATCCTCGACCCCTTGCGACCCGCGCGTCCTCGAGGCGATGCTCCCTTATTTCACCGAGCATTTCGGCAATCCTCATAGCGAGAGCCATGACTACGGCCGCCTCGCCGCGCTAGGGGTCGAAGAGGCGCGAAGCGAGATCGCTTCTCTCATCGGCGCCCTGCCGCACGAGATCGTCTTTACCTCGGGCGCGACGGAATCGAACAATCTCGCTCTCAAAGGCGCGGCGCGCTTTGCCCGCGCCCATCCGCAAAAAGGCCGCCCGCGCGACCACATCCTCACCCTTGCAACCGAGCACAAATGCGTTCTCGAAAGCTGCCGCGTTCTCGCCGGCGAAGGCTTTCGCGTCAGCGTGCTCGGGGTCGAAAAAGACGGGCTTGTCTCGCTTTCCCGTCTCGCCGATGCGCTCACCGAAGACACCCTCATCGTCTCGGTGATGGCGGCGCACAACGAGATCGGCGTGATCGAGCCTCTCGCCGAGATCGGCGCGCTTTGCCGTTCGAGAGGCGCTCTTTTCCACAGCGATGCGGCGCAGGCCTTCGGCAAGATCCCTCTCGACGTCGAGGCTTTGGGGCTCGATCTGCTGTCGATTTCGGGCCACAAGATTTATGGCCCCAAAGGCATAGGCGCCCTTTATGTGCGCAGGCGCCCGCGGGTGCGGCTCCTGCCCCTGTTCGATGGCGGAGGGCAGGAAAGGGGTCTGCGTTCGGGCACCCTGCCGGCCCCGCTTTGCGTCGGTCTCGGCCGCGCCGCCCAGATCGCCGCCGCGGAAATGGGAAAAGAAAGTGCAAGGCTCGAAGCCTTGCGCGACAGGATGCTCGCCGCTCTCCGCCGCCGCGTTGCGGGGCTGTCTTTGAATGGCGACCCTCAACGGCGCCTTGCCGGAAACCTCAATCTCTCCTTCCCGGGCCTTCCCGCCGTGGCGCTGATCGAAGCCGCTCGCGACGTTGCCGTATCGACGGGCTCCGCCTGCACGTCGGCGGCGATCGAACCTTCTTACGTCTTGCGCGCTTTGGGCCTTTCCGAAGAGGAAGCGAGGAGCGCCATCCGCATCGGTCTCGGACGATTTACGACAGAAGAGGAGGTCGATTTTGCCGCAGAAGCCTTGGCCTCGGCGGCGCGACGCCTCGAAAGCGAAAAGAGAAACGCCAAATAAGAAGGACGGCGCAGGGTGAGAGCGGCGAAGAGAACGCGGGATTGCGAATGGGGAGAAGATGACGGCGAAAAGGCAGATCATGACGGTGACTGAAGCCGCCGCGACGAGGATAGAGGATCTTTTGAAAAGGCGCGGCACGCCGGCGATCGGCGTCAGGATCGGGGTGCGCTCGCGCGGCTGTTCGGGGCTCAGCTACACGCTCGAATATGCGGAAGAAAAAGGGAAATTCGACGAGGTGGTCGAAGACAAAGGGGTCACGATCCTGATCGATCCGAAGGCGGTGATGTTCATCCTCGGAACCGAGATGGATTGGGTCGAAGAACGCCTGCAAAGCGGCTTCGCCTTCCGCAATCCGAACGAGAAGGGCCGCTGCGGCTGCGGCGAATCCTTTCACGTCTGACGGCGAAAGATTCGCTATTCCGGTGAAGCTCTTTCAGATCGAAGAACCGCTCGGTGGCCCGGCCGACGAGGACGCTCTTGGGGCGGCGATCGGGATCGACGCGAGAGGGGAGAGGGTCGCGGTCGCCTTTTCCGTCGGCGGCAATGCGGAGATCCTGCGGGCGCCGGAAGGCTTTCTTCTTTCGCTCGCCGTGCCCTCTCTCGGCGCCCTTGAGGAGGAGTGGCAAAGGCTTTTCGAAGCCGCCCGAACCCTTGCCGAAAGGGCGCTTGCCCGGCCGGTTTCGCATGCCGTGATCGCTTTTCGCGGAACCGACGAGAGGGCGGCAAAGGATTGCCTTTCCGCCGCGGCAAAAAGGGCCGGCTTGTCGGCTTTGCGTTTTTCCCGCTCTCTTTCGGCCGAGGAAGCGGCTGTTCTCGCCGAAGAGCTTATGCCGCGGAACTGAGTGGCGCTTTCCCGTCATGGCGCGAATGACCTTTATCGACCCTGACGGCAGGAAGCGTGAGGTGGACGCGCCTCTCGGCCTTTCCGTTCTCGAAATCGCGCGCCGCCACGATATCGACATCGAAGGCTCTTGCGAGGGCTGTCTTGCCTGCTCGACCTGTCACGTCATCGTCGAACCGGAGTGGTATGATCTCCTTCAGGCGGCAAGCGAGGACGAGGAGGACATGCTCGATCTCGCTTTCGGGCTGTGCCCGACTTCGCGCCTCGGCTGCCAGATTGTGATGAGCGAGGAACTCGACGGGCTGACGGTGCGCGTTCCTTCCGCCTGGCGCGGCCCTTCGGCGCGATAGATGGCGGGCGCGGGAGATCTCTTCGCCCGTCTCGTCGCTTCGGCAGGAGAGGCGTGGCAGGACTATACCCGCCACGAGTTTGTCTTGCGCCTTGCCCGGGGTGAGCTTCCCCTGTCCTGTTTTCGCCGGTATCTCATCCAGGACTACCTGTTCCTGCGCCATTTCGCGCGGGCTTTCGGGCTTGCCGTCTATAAATCGCAAACGCTTGCCGAGATGCGCCGCGCCTCGCGTATCCTTACCGCGACGCTCGAGGTCGAGATGGGCCTCCATGTTGAAACCTGCCGGGGCTGGGGGATCTCTGAGCAAAGCCTCGAAGCCTCGACCGAGGCGCCTGAGACCATTGCCTACACGCGCTTTGTCCTCGACCGCGGGCAGAGCGGAGACCTTCTCGATCTCGAAACCGTGCTTGCCCCTTGCATCGAAGGCTATGCGGTGATTGCCCGAGAACGCATGGCCGATCCTTCGACCCGACGCGAAGGAAACCCCTATCGCGAGTGGCTCGAAATCTATTCCGGAAACGAGTACCAAAGCCTTGCCGCCGAGATGCGCGCGGAACTCGACAGGCTTTTTGGCGAACGCGCGGGCGAAGGGCGATATCCTGGGCTTGCCGCCGATTTTACCGCGGCCGCAAGGCTCGAGGCGGCGTTCTGGCAGATGGGACTCGACGCAGCGCCATGAGGCTTTTGCTTGAAGACATCGATCTTCCCGCAGCGGCGGGCGACCAGCGCATCGTCGTCGCGATGTCGGGCGGGGTCGATTCCTCGGTCGCCGCGGCGCTTTTCCGCGAGGCGGGTTTCGAGGTCGTCGGCATCACCCTTCGCCTTTACGACCACGGCAAGGTTATCGGCAGAAAAGGCGCGTGCTGCGCCGGGGAAGACCTCGAGGACGCCCGCCGCGTCGCCGAACGCCTCGGCATCGCGCATTATGTGCTCGATTACGAAGCGCGGTTTGCCGAGGCCGTGATCGCCGATTTCGCGCGCTCTTATGGGAAGGGCGAAACCCCCGTGCCCTGCGTGCGCTGCAACGAGCGGATCAAGTTTCGCGATCTTTTGGGGGTCGCGCGCGACCTCGGCGCCGCCGCTCTCGTCACCGGCCATTACGCGCGAAGGCGCCGGGGAAGGGCAGGGGTCGAACTTCATAAAGCAAAGGATCCCTCTCGCGATCAAAGCTATTTTCTGTTTGCCACAAAGCGGGAGGAGCTTTCCTATCTGCGTTTCCCTTTGGGCGGGCTTTCGAAAGAGGAGACCCGCACCGAGGCCCGCCGCTTTCTCCTTCCCGTCGCCGAAAAACGCGACAGCCAGGATCTCTGTTTTGTCCCTCAAGGGTCTTATGCGCGCCTTGTCGCGGAGCTCGAACCGGAAGCCGCAAGACCCGGGGAGATCGTCGATCGGGAAGGCCGCATCCTCGGCCGCCACGACGGCATCGCCCATTTTACGGTCGGCCAGAGAAAGGGCCTCGGACTCGCCTCTGCCGAACCCTATTACGTCTTGCGGCTCGAACCGGCAACGGGCCGCGTCGTCGTCGGGCCGAAAGCCGCGCTTGGGCAATCGAGGATCGAACTCGCAGAGGTCAACTGGCTTGGCGACCCTCTTGCCGAAGGCGGGGCGGCGTCGCTTTCCGTCAAACTGCGCTCGACGCAAACGCCCGTTGCGGCGCGTTATTTTTCTCGCGGGGGAGGGGCGGGAGAGCTTTTGCTGGCGGCGCCCGCGGCGGCGGCGCCGGGGCAGGCGGCGGTCTTTTACAAAGGCGAGCGCGTTCTGGGCGGCGGCTGGATCCGCCGCCGGCTTGACCCGGAGCATCCTCTCCCCTATATGCCGGGCCGCGCGGCGGGATAGCTCAGTTGGTTAGAGCAGGGGAATCATAATCCCAAGGTCGGGGGTTCAAGTCCCTCTCCCGCTACTCTGCCGGAAGGACCCGGAAAGGCCGGGGCCGTTTTTGCACGGAAAAGAAACCGTCCCGGCATTTTTGCGGCTCCGGCGATTCGGGGAAAACGGGGCTTGGCTCAGGCCGCAAGGCCGCGCCGAATAAGCGGAAAGACGCCCGCCTCAACGTCCGCGCAAGCTTTTGAGAGCGCGGGCGAAAGCATGGCGCCCGCCGCCGCTCGCATCCAAACAAAGGCGAAGCGGGCAGAGAGGGGCGTTAGGCTTTGTTTGCGAAATCATTGAATCCGTTGAAGGTGAGTTTCGCGCTGCGTCCTCCCGCAAAGGCGAGCATTGCGGCAGCGCCTCGCCAAATCACGACAATGGCGCCGCGCCAATGCGATCTCGAAGAGAGTGCCGGCGACCTTTCTCGAAACCCGCTTTACCTTCCGGGATTGCGCGATCCCTTGCTCTGTGGCAAGAGAACTCTAGGGAATTGAGGTTGTACGAGGCTCTTCGACGATGCCTCTTCGATTGAGCCGACGCGGTCTGCTCTCGGCGCCGCTTCTCGCTTTGCCGGCTTTCGCATCGGTTCGGGCGAAAGCCGCCGAAGAGAGCTTTCCCGCCTTTATCGCCGCCGTAAAGAGAGAGGCGATCGCGCGCGGGCTCAAAGCCTCGACCGTGGAGCGGGCGCTCGCACAAACGCGCTTTCTTCCCCATGTCATCGAACTCGACCGCCATCAACCCGAAGAAGTCCTTTCCTTCGAGCAGTATCTCGAAAAGGTCGTCACCCCCGAACGCGAGAACGCCGCCCAACGCCATCTCGACGGCAATTGGGATCTTCTTTACGGGATCGCGCGGCGTTACCGCGTCGCAGAGCGCGTAATCGTCGCACTTTGGGGGATCGAAAGCGATTTCGGCGCGATCATGGGCGACTATCCGGTGCCATCGGCGATAGCGACTCTCGCTTTCGACGGCAGGCGCGGCGTCTATTTCCGCGGGGAACTGATCGCGGTGCTGCGAATCCTCAACGAGAGGGACATCGCCTTTCCGGAAATGATCGGCTCCTGGGCGGGCGCCATGGGCCAATGCCAGTTTATGCCCTCGACCTTCCTTCGCTACGCTGTCGATTACGACGGCGACGGGCGGAGGGACATCTGGGGAGATCGGGCCGATGTTCTGGCGTCGATCGCCAATTACCTGTCGCGACTGGGTTGGCGCGAAGATGAAAGCTGGGGAGAAGAGGTGTCGTTGCCGAAAGGGTTCGATACGAAACTTGCCGGGCTCGCAAAGCGCCACCCCGTTGCCGAGTGGCGCCGCCTCGGCGTCGAGACGCTCGACGCGCGACCGCTTCGCCGCCGCACAGACAAAGCCTCTCTCATCCTCCCGGGCGGAAACGCGGGGCCCGCGCTGCTCGTTTACGACAATTTTCGCACCATCATGAGGTGGAACAACTCCACCTATTTCGCGGCGGCGGTCGGCTTTCTCGCCGACAGCATGGAGCGGGGATGAGCGGCCGCCGGGGTTTTCGCGGCAGCGCGGCCGCAGGCAAGCGGTTGCGCGCCTTTGCCGCCCTTTCCCTCCTCTCGCTTCTGCTCGCCGCTTGCGCCGGCGTCAACGAGGCAAAGCTGCAAGCCCCGCAACGAGGAAGAGGGCATTATGTGGTCGGCTCCCCTTACGAGGTGAACGGAGTCTGGTATTACCCGCGGGTCGATTATCATTACGACAAGGTCGGGGTTGCCTCCTGGTATGGCGAATCCTACAACGGCCGGCCGACCGCCGACGGCGAGATCTACGACGTCGACAAGCTGACCGCGGCCCATCCGACGCTGCCTTTGCCGAGCATCGTCACTGTGACCAATCTCCAAAACGGACGTTCGCTGCGCCTTCGCGTCAACGACCGCGGTCCGTTTGTCGATGGGCGCATCATCGACGTCTCGCAGCATGCGGCCCATCTTCTCGGTTTCGAGACCGCAGGCACTGCGCCCGTTCGCGTCAAGATCCGCAAACGGCAAAGCATCGAGGTTGCCGATGCCGCCATGGGCAATTCCCCGGGGAACGCCCCGGGGAACGACACCGGCGGGCGCATTCTCTTTGCCGCAGCCTCGCTCCCCGCAGACAAGCTGACCCGGCAGCCTGCCGCGAACCCGCCGCCGGCGCCGCCGCCCGAAAGCCCGCCGCCAGCCCCTGTTGCGGCCCCCCTGCGGGCGAACCCGGCGCCTCGGCCTACCGTCCTCGCCCGGCGCTCGCCGGAGCGCAGCCCGCGCCAACAACCCGTTGCGCGTTCATTCGCAAGCCTTCTCGCCGCAACCTTGCTGCCGCGCGCACAGGCGGCAACCTTGCCCGCGGCCTCGCCTTTGAAGGCCGCCTCCGAAGGCCGCTTTTTCGTCCAGGCGGGCGCGTTTGCCGACCATGAAAATGCCCGGCGGGTGCGCGCGCGGATCGCGCGCTTTGGCGAAGCCGAGGTGATGCCGGCCAGCGTCGACGGGGTGGTTTATTACCGGGTGCGCCTCGGGCCTCTTTCGAGCCTCGAAACGGCGAACAGGATGCTCGCTCGGGTGGTCGCAAGCGGCTATCCTGCGGCCATCGTCCTCACCCGCTAAAGTCGAGGGGACGCGAACGGGGAGAGCATGCGCCGTTCGATCGGTATTCTCGGGACCCTGGTTTTTCTCCTTTCAACGGCGGCGCGAGGATGGGCCGCCGGCGCGGCGAGCGCCCCCGCCGCCGATGAGACGACGATCGACACCGAGGCGGCTTATGCCTTTATCGAGGAGGTGGAAACGGGCACCGTCCTTCTCGCGAAGGACGCCGACGCGCGGCTTTATCCCGCCTCGATGAACAAGATGATGACCGCCTATATCGTCTTCGGCATGCTCAAAGACGGGCGAACGAAGCTTTCCGATACATTGCCCGTCAGCAAACGGGCCTGGCGTCTCGGCGGCTCGAAGATGTTTGTGCCCTATCACGGCAATGTGTCGATCGACGACCTTTTGCAGGGAATGATCGTCGACTCGGGCAATGACGCCGCTCTCGTCCTCGCCCAAGGCCTTGCCGGAAGCGAAGCGGGCTTTGTCAAGCTGATGAACGAAAAGGCCAAAGAAATCGGCCTCAAAGGGAGCCATTTTACCGACGTGACCGGTCTTCCCAATCCCGACGATTGGATGACCGCGCATGATCTGGCGATTCTGGCGATGCGGACGATCGAGGATTTTCCGCAATATTATCATTACTATACGCAGAAAAGCTTCACCTTCGACAAGATCACGCAGCAGAACAGGAATCCTCTTCTCTACCGGCACATCGGCGCCGACGGATTGAAGACGGGTTATACCGAGGCGTCGGGTTACAGCCTGACGGCCGCGCTCCACGACGGCAAACGCCGCATTGTCATGGTTCTGAGCGGATTGCCTACGAAACGCGCGCGCGCCGAGGAAAGCGAAAGGCTCGGGCGTTGGGCCTTGCGCGAATTTGCCGATTACCCTCTGTTCTCGGCCGGAGAGACGATCGAAAATGCGCCGGTATGGCTTGGGGCCTCGGCGAGCGTCCCGCTTGTCGTCAAAAAGGGCCTTCTCGTCACTCTGCCGAAACCCTCGCGCCCGCAGATGAAGGTGACGATACGCTACAAGAGCCCGATACCGGCGCCCATTCGCAAAGGAGAGCCGCTCGGCACTATTACCGTTTCGGCGCCGCAGGCGAAGAGCGTCGCTGTTCCTCTGGCGGCGGGCGCGGCCGTCGCGCCGATGGGCCGGTTCGCCCGGATCTCGGCCCTTGCGGGTTATCTCGTTTGGGGCAAAGGGCGCTGAACGGCGAGCGCCCGCGCGGGCGGTTTCTTACCTTCGAAGGGGGCGAGGGCGCCGGCAAGACGACGCAGATGCGCCGGCTTGCGGGTGAACTCGAAAAGGCGGGAGTTTCGCTCAAACTCTCGCGCGAGCCCGGAGGGTCGCCCGGCGGAGAGGCCATCAGACGGCTTTTGATCGAAGGGGAGGGGGATCGCTGGGACGCGGTCAGCGAGACGTTTCTTTTCCTCGCCGCGCGGCGCGATCATGTGAGAAAGGTGATCGCCCCCTCTCTCGCGGCCGGGATCTGGGTCTTGTGCGACCGCTTCGCCGATTCGACGCTCGCCTATCAAGGCTACGGCAAAGGGCTTTCCCAGCGTTCTCTCGAAGCTCTCAATCGTTTCGCGCTCGGCGAGTTCGTACCCGACCTCACCTTTATTCTCGATGTTCCGGTCGAGATCGGCCTCAAACGCGCCGCCGCCCGCGGCGCCGCGAGCGATCGCTTCGAAGCGCTCGGGCGTGATTTTCACGAAAGGCTGCGCCAGGGGTTTCGCCGGATCGCCGCGAAAAAGAGCGAGCGCTGCGTCCTCATCGATGCTTCGGGCGACGTCGAGACGGTTCACCGCGCG
>JAJYIC010000073.1 GCA_021790295.1 Pseudomonadota bacterium
TATTCCCTTTTGCAGCCTCATCAGCGGAATTGGGCGAGCGACGGGACGATGGATTGGCTGTGGCCGGCTTGCGAAAAGGCGGGGATACCGATCGCCTTGATGGCCGCTCCTTTCCTTCCGGCTCTCGCCCGCGTTGCCGAAAGGCATCCGGGGTTGAAGCTCATGATCGACCATTTCGGCCGCCGCCGGGTGGTGAGGGACGATGCGGCCTTTGCCAATGTCGAAGATGTTGCCGCGCTTGCGCGCTATCCGAACGTCGCCTTGAAGGCGACGGGCGCAGCCGGCGAATCGAGCGCGCCTTATCCCTACCGCAACATCCACAAATATATCCGCCGCCTTTACGACGCCTTTGGTCCGCAGCGCTTTTTCTGGGGCACCGACATCACGCGCATGCCCTGTTCCTGGGGTCACTGCGTGAGGATGTTTACCGAGGAGCTGCCCTGGCTCGAAGGCGAGGATCTGGAGCTCGTGATGGGCCGCGCGCTTTTGCATTGGCTCGGCTGGAAGCTCCCGGCCTGAGCCTCTGCGACTTGGTTTCCTGCGCCGGAAACCCCATGAGGCTTTCGCGCCCGGGAAAGGAGGATGCGCCCCGCCTATGAGAGGCCCCTACCGCGGGCGCGGCGCCAATCGCCGCCGGCGGACGAATCGAGGACGGCGTCGAGATCGACCTTCTCTTCGCCGGGGACGCGGATGCGCTTATACCGCAAAGGCGGGGCGTCGAGAGGGCGGGTCGCATCGAGCCCCATCTTGGCGCCGACGCCTTCCTTCGCCGAAGGATCGAGGCGCGATCCTTGCGCGCCCTCTATCAGTAGAAGATCGCGATCGGCTTGAAAGCGCGTGGCGAGCGCCCATTCGACCTCGGCCGGCCTATGGATGTCGACGTCTTCGTCGACCACAACCACCTCTTTCAGATCGGGGTGGGCGGCAAAGGCCGCGAGGATGACATTCTTCCCCTCCCCTTCCCGCCGCTTTTCGAGCTTGACGTAAAGGACGAAACGCCCGGCGCCGCCCATCGGCAGATGGACATCGATGACGCCCGGGAAATGGCGCCGCAGATCGCCGAGAAGAGAGGCCTCGCGCGGGATCGCGCCGAGCAGAAGGTGTTCCCTGCCGCCGCCGAGGATGGTGTGGTAAAGGGCGTCGCGGCGCAAGGTGACGCGATCGATCTTGGCAAGGTGACGCTCTCTCCGCTCGGAGTAATATTGCGGGAATTCGCCGAAAGGCCCTTCGAGCGAACGCTTTTTCGGCAAAAGGCGGCCTTCGAGAACGATCTCCGCGTGGGCGGGGACGCGCAGGGGGTTCCCGAGGCAGGCGACGACTTCGACAGGCGCGCCGTGAAGAGCACCGGCGATCGCAAGCTCGTCGAGATCGAGAGGCGCGATCGCCTGCGAGGCCAGAGCCGTCAATGGGTCGACGCCGATGACGATGGCGATATCGAGCGCCTCTCCCGCCCGTTCCGCCGCTTCGTAGAAATGAAGGGTGTGGCGGGGAAGAAGGAGGAGAGCGAGTTCGTCCGGCCCGTTTACCTGGCAGCGGTGTATGGCAAGGTTCTGGACGCCGCTTTCGGGATTGCGCGCGACGAGAACCCCGGCGCTGATATATGGGCCGCTGTCGAGTTCGTTGTGCGTCGGGATCGGCAAAAGCCGCCCGAGATCGACCTTTTCGAACACCACCTCCTGCACCGGCGCCGAAGGGATTTCCCGCCACGGCAAGGGGTTCTTCAAGGCCACGGCAAAGCGTTCGAGAATCTTTTCCTCGGCAACCCCCATCGCTTCGGCGATCCAAAGGCGCTCGCCGAGAAGGCCCGCGACGACCGCAATCCCGTGCCCGCCCGGGCGCGGGAAAAAAACCGCCTTTTCCCCTTCGAGTCTTTTACCGATGGCGGCGAGCTCGAATTCGAGGGAGATCCCCTTTTTGGCGATCGCAAGACGCCCTCTGCCGGCGAGACGATCGAGCCAGCCTCGAAAACTCGCGCCGGGCGGCGCCTCGCGCAAAACGCTCGGCCCGGTCACCGCTTCCGCCCTCAAGAGCCGCGGAACCTGGGCGGGCGCTTTTCGCGGAATGCCGCCGCGCCCTCGCGGAAATCATCCGAAGACCTGAGGCGCCCGTAACACTGTCCTTCGAGTTCGATCGCCAGCGAAAGAGAGGCGTCCTCGGTATCGTTCAAAAGTTTTTTCGCCGAACGTTGGGCCAAAGGCGAAAAGGCGCAAAGTTCCTCGACGAGAGCGGCGGTCGCCTCTTCGAGCTTCTGGTCGGCGACGACCGCAGTCGCAATCCCCCATTCGTAGGCGAGCCTTGCCGGAATCCGCCGCGAACGCATGACGATGTCCTTGGCGCGGGTGATGCCGACGATCTTCTGCAAACGCGCCGCGCCGCCCGAACCCGGTATCTGCCCGAGCCTTTGTTCCGGCAAAGCGTACACGCAGGTCTCCGAAGCGAGACGGAAATCGCAGGCGAGGGAAAGCTCGAAACCAACGCCGAAACAATAGCCGCGGTTTGCGGCGATGACGGGTTTCGTGCAGCGCGCCGCAGAAGCGATATTGAAGGCGAGCTTCGAGACCTCTTCCGGGTTTGCCGCGAGAAAGCCTTCGATGAGGCCGCCCGACGAGAAATGCTCGCCCGCCGCGCGCAGAACGATGACGCGCACCTCCTCGTCCTTGTCGAATGTCTCGAAAGCGCGGGCGAGTTCCTCCCTTTCCTTCATGGTGATGATGTTGAAAGGCGGGCGGTCGAGAATGATGTCGGCGCGCGCGCCTTCGCGCGCGAGGCGGAAACCGTCGAAGGCTTCGAAAGGGGGAGTGAGGCTCATCCGTTTGCCTTTTCGCCAAAGGGCCCCTCTTCGAGCCGGAAATCGCCTTCGACCAGCTTGCGCCGCAAAAGCTTGCCGACGGGGGATCGCGGTATTTCGGCGACAAAGACGATGCGCCGCGGGCGCTTATAATCGGCAAGCCCGGAGTGGCGGCAGAAATCCTCGATCTCCAAAGCCGAAAGCGGAGCCTTGCGCTTGATAAAAGCGGCCACCTTTTGCCCGAGGCGCTCATCGGGCAAACCCGCGACGGCAACTTCGCTCACCCCAGGATGGAGCGAAAGGATGCTTTCGATCTCGACCGGCGAGACGTTCTCGCCTCCGGTGATGATCATGTCGTCGACGCGCCCGCTGACGAAAAGATCG
Organism: Pseudomonadota bacterium; assembly: GCA_021790295.1. Taxonomy (GTDB): domain Bacteria; phylum Pseudomonadota; class Alphaproteobacteria; order ATCC43930; family CGMCC-115725; genus AP-15. The sequence goes on from JAJYIC010000073.1 coordinate 3,173, forward strand.
CCCTCCTCATCGAAATAGCCGGTGTCGCCGGTAAAATACCAGCCCTCGCGCAAGGCCCTGCGATCGGCCTCGGGGCGGCGCCAATAGCCTTCGAAAGCCTCGTCTCCGGCAAGAAGAGCGATGATCTCCCCCTCTTCGCCCGCCGCCGCCCGTTCTTCGGCGGAAAGCGCACCGAGCCTCACCACCCGGATCCTCTGATTGAGAGCGGCCCGTCCGGCCGAACCCGGCTTTCTCGCCGCATTCTGTTCGATCGTAAAGCTGTAGATTTCCGAGCTTCCGTAATGATTGACAAAAAGCTCGGGCTTGAATGCGGCTTCGAGCCTTTGCAAAAGCGCCTCGGTCATCGGCGCTCCGGCAAAGCCGAGCTTTCTTACCGAGCCGACGTCGCCGGCGGCGAAATCCGGATGGGTGACGAGATCGTGATAAAGGGTCGGCACCAGATAAAGGTTGGTGATGCGCTCGCTTTTGATCAAACGAAGCGCGCTTTTGGCGTCGAAACGCCGAAGGCAGACGAAAGCGCCGCCGACAAGCGACATGGCGAGAAGAGAGCGCACCCCCATCGTATGGTAAAGCGGCATGACGCCGAGCGTCCTCTCGCCGCGCCCGTAAAGATTTTGCGCGACGTGAGCGATCGCCGCCGCGCGCTCTGCGCGCTGGCGCCGCGGCACCCCTTTTGGCCGCGACGTCGTACCCGAGGTGTAAAGCATCAAAGACCACGCCTCGGCGCCGGCGCGAGGGGCGGCCTCGGGAGCGGAAAGGGAAACGAGAGAAGAGAAATCGAATTCCCCTTGGCGCGCTTCGCCGAGGCTTATGCGCGCAACCGACTGCGCCCTTTTGGAGCCCGCCGCCGCGACGGCCGAAGCCTCTTCATAAACGAGAGCCGCCGCCCCCGAATCTTCGAGGCAATAATCGAGTTCTTCGGCTTTGACCCGCCAATTGAGAGGGACGAGGATGACGCCCGCAAATTGGCTCGCCCAATGGAGGCTTGCCGCCTCCCAGCGGTTTTGCAGGACCGTCGCCACATGGTCGCCCGCCTTCAATCCGAGCGCATCGAAAGCGCTCACGAGTGCGGAGATCTTTTCCAGCCACTGGGCGTAGGTAAGGCGCTGCTCGCCGTCGACGATCGCAATCGCTTGCGGGTCGCGCTCGACGCTCGAAAGAAAGCTCGTTCCGAGATCAAGCATGGGTCTTCCCTGAAAGGCGCTTTTGCGCCGCTAGAGCCGCCTCCATGATCGAGACATAGCCGGTGCAGCGGCAAAGATGTCCAGAGAGAACCTCGCGGATTTCGGCTTCCGAGGCTTCCGGCTTGTCGCGAAAAAGGGCGTTGAGAGAGACGAGGATCCCGCCTGTGCAAAAGCCGCATTGGAGGCCGTGCCGGGCGCGGAAAGCCTCTTGCAGAACGCAGAGCGTTTCCGGCCCGGCGGCCAGGCCTGCGACCGTGCGGATCTCGGCGCCTTCGACCTGAACGGCAAGCGTCAGGCAGGAGCGAGAGGGGCGCCCGTCGATCTCGACGGTACAGGCCCCGCAGATCCCCTGTTCGCAACCGACATGGGTTCCGGTCTCGCCGATCACATGGCGCAGGAAATCGGAAAGGAGAAGGCGTGGTTCGGCTTCGCCCGAGACCGGCTTGCCGTCGAGGGTGAAGGCGATCCTGTGCCGGCGTTCGCCGTTCAAGCGCGGCATCGTTCCGCCTCTTCCAAGGCGAGGCGTCCGAGGCGCCGCACGAGTTCGCGGCGATAGCGGGCGCTCGCATGAAGATCCTCGCGCGCTTCGAGATCGAAGGCGAAGGCGTCGAGCGCCTCGTCGAGGTCTTTCGTACCGGGCCTCGGCATGAAGCGCAAAAAGGGGCGGTCGGCAACGCCGCCGACGCCAAGCCTCGCGCTCCTCTCATCGACAAAAGCGGCAAAGGCGGCGATGGCGAAATCGCCGCCGCGCCTTGTCACCTCGCGAAAGGCGTAGCCGCAGCCTTCGCCCGCTACCGGAAAGCTGACCGCCTCGATCACCTCATCCTCTGCCCGCGCCGAAGCCATCGTTCCGGTAAAAAAATCGGCGGCGGCAAGGCTGCGCGCCCTTTGCCGCGAACGCAAGTGGACTTGGCCTTCGAGGGCGAGAAGGGCGAGAGGCAATTCGGCGCTTGGATCGGCAAAAGCGATCGAGCCGCAAACCGTGCCGCGGCTTCGCGTTTGCGGATGGCCGACAAAAGGGAGAGCCAAAGCGAGAAGAGGCTGGTGTCGCGCCAGACCCGGAAACGACTCGAGTTCGGCCTGGCGAACCCCGGCGCCGATCCGAATGGCGCCTCCTTCGAGCCTTATCTCGCGCCACTCCTCAATCCTCATGATGTCGATGAGGAGACGGGGCCGCGCAAGGCGCATCGTGAGGAGGGGGAGCAAGGATTGCCCCCCGGCGAGGATAAAGGCCTCGCCCCCTTCTTCGGCGAGCGCTGCCAAAGCCTCTGCGCTGCTTTGGGGGGCGAAGTAATCGAACCGCGGCGGCTTCATTCCCGAACCGCGTCGCGGCCGCGCGCGAGGGTCTTTTCCTTGCGGCGCCTTTCGGGGCCGTAAAGACGGGGCGCCAAGGTCGATGGCTGCAAGGGAAGGGTGACCTCGTCGAGCCCCAAAGCGTCCGCCGCGGCGTTGGCGATAGTGACGGGGGTCGACATAGCGTTCCCTTCGCCCACCCCTTTGGCGCCGAGAGGCGTCAAAGGCGAAGGCGTGTGGCGATGAAGCACCATCGGCGCCGGCACCTCTTTCACTGTGGGGATCAAATAATCGGCGAAAGTTCCGGTGAGAAGATTTCCTTCGCCGTCGTAAACCTGTTCCTCGAACAGCGCCGCCCCCAAGCCGTGGGCAAAGCCCCCGTTCACCTGGCCCGCGACCATTGCCGGATGAAGAAGAGGGCCGCAGTCGTGCATGCTGACATAACGGTCGATGCGCAACTCCCCCGTTACGCGATCGACTTCGAGAGCGCAGATGTCGAAGATGAAGCCGTAACAAAGAGAGCTGTTGATCTCGTCCTTGTCGTTCGGGGGCGCCAATTGCGGAGGCGTCCAGAAAACCGTTTCTGAAAGCGCGCTCTCTTCGCCTTGCGGCAGGCTCTGCGGCGCCCAATGGGGGGAAGCGGCAAGGCGCGAAAAGGAAAGGGCGTTCTCTGGATTGCCGCGCGCCGAAACCCGCCCTTCCGCAAAGACGATCTCGTCGGCTGCGACGTTCAATTGAGAGGCAGCGATGCGCTGAAGGCGCGCGCGCAGCCGGCTTGCCGCGAGAAAGGCGGCCCCGGCGACGGCAGGCGCAAAGCGGCTCGAATAGTTTCCCGAAGCGATCGACCAGCCGTCTTTCGCGGTATCAAGGTCGGCGCGCACACTCACCGCTTCGGGCTCTAACCCGAAAATATCCGCGACGATCTGAGAGAGAACGGTGCGGTGTCCTTGGCCTTGAGGAACCGACGCCACCTTGACGGTGAGCGCGCCCAAGGGGTCGATGGCGACCGTCGCCGTCGCCTGTGCGCCGCTTTTCTGCCCTGCGCGGCGCCTTTCTTCTGCGGTCAAGACCGTGGTGATGTAACCCATGTTGGAGACGCTCGGCTCGACCACGGCAGCAAAGCCGATACCGTAAAGGCGCCCTTCCGCTCGCGCCTCTTCGCGCCGCCGGTAAAGCTCCTCGATCCCGCCCTCTTCGAGAGCCGCAGCAACCGCCCCCTGATAGTCTCCCGAATCGAGAAACCCTCCCGTTGCCGTCCGGTAGGGAAAGGCCTCTTTGGCGATCAGGTTGCGGCGGATGACGGCAAGCGGATCGAGCCCCAATTTGCGCGCGATCCTTTGCATCAGCCGTTCCAGGGGAAAATAGACCTGAGGCCCGCCGAAACCGCGGTTGAGGCCCGAAGGCATCTTGTTGGTGAGGACGACGCGGTTGCGGATCTTGAGATGGCGGATGTCGTAGGCGCCCGTCATGTTGGCGTGCATGCGGTAAAGCGTGGCCGGCTCCGGGGCGCGAAGAGTGGCGCCCACATCCTCGATCTGGTCCCAATCGAGGGCGAGGATGCGTCCTTCGCCGGTGACTGCGGCTTCGAGATGCGTCAAGCGGCCTGTCGCGCAAGAGGACGCCGCAAGATGTTCCAGACGGTCCTCGATCCATTTGACGGTTCGGCCGGCGGCGCGCGCCGCCGCGGCGATCAGGACGATATAAGGGAAAACCCCCTCTTTTACTCCGAAACTCCCGCCGCAATCGGGGGGCGAACGCAGGCGCAAGCGGTTGCCCGGAACCTTGAGCGCTTTTGCGATGACCGGATGGAGGCTGAACGGACCCTGGAAATTGGAGAGAACGTCATAGGCGTCGGCGCCGGGGTCGTAATCGGCGAGGACGCCGTAGGTTTCGATCGGCGTCGCGGCGTTGCGCGGGTAGCGGGTATCGATCGCGACCCTGAAAGCGGCCTGTGCAAAAGCGCTTTCGGGGTCGCCGTAACGGAAGGAGCGGTCGCTGACAAGGTTCGAGGCGAGCCCCGGATGGAGGAGCGGCGCATCGGCAAGAAGCGCCGCGCGCGGATCGATGACGGGAGGAAGCGCCTCATAGACGACTTCAATGAGGTCGAGAGCGTCTTCGGCAATATAGCGGTCCGTTGCGAGAGCGATGGCGACGGGCTCGCCGACATAAAGAACACGATCGATGGCGATCGGAAAAGAGTGGGCGGCTGCCTTGAGGACGCCAAGAAGGGGCGCGGTCAGAGCCTCGATGTCCTTTCCGGTGAGAACGGCGGTAACCCCCGGAAGCGCGCGCGCCCGCGCTGTCTCGATCCGGTCGATGCGCGCATGCGCATGGGGCGAGCGCAGAATCGCCGCTTCCAGGGTTCCGGGAGGCGCGCCGAGATCGTCGATAAAGCGGCCTCGCCCGAGAAGCAGGGCCTTGTCTTCGAGGCGGCCGATCGAGCGGCCGAGCCAAGGGCTTTTATCCTCGACTTTCTTTGCCTCCATGAGCGAAACTCCCTAACGGCACCTCACCCGGCGCGTGCTTCGCCGCGGGCCGGACGAAGATCGGCGGAGCATCCGCCATCCGGTTATGTTGCTTCGGGCCGTGAGCGGGGCGTCGGGGGATTGTCCGTGTTCGCATTTCGTTCTTGACAGCCAGTCGAAACACCGATAGAGATTCGGCTCGCTTACCGAGGACTTCCTACCATGCGGACGCGGCGAGAAGCGAGAGGGCGGGTGGCAAAGATCCTCGATAACCGGTCGGACGACGCTTTTCTCGATCTGCTGCTCGCGAGAGAGGCTCCTCGCTCCGGGGGAAGCCCCGGAGCGCCCCTCAGCAGGGTCAAGCCACTCTTGGCCCGCTCGGGCAAAGCCAAAGAGGCCCCTGGCAAAGCCGAGAGCCGGCCGCCCACGTTGGCGTTGTTCTCTGAGAAGCCTGAGGCTCGCGCTTATCAGCCGCTCGACTCTGTCTGGTACGGAGAGGAGGATGCCGAGCTCATCGAGCGCCTTGTCGCCTTCTACCCGCATCGGGAGCCACGCCTCATCCTCGACGCAACCGTCAACGGCCGTCGCTTCTGGCGGGGTTCGGCGCGGCCGGTAATCGGTTTGGATATCGAGCCGAGCCACCGCCCAGACGTCTGTGCAGACAACACTTCCATGCCGTTCCGGTCCGGCGCTTTCGACGTCGTGGTGTACGACCCGCCGCACATCCCGAACCAAGGGCGCGACCGATCCAAGGATTTCAACACCCGCTTTGGCCTCGGCGCCCGCTCCGACAAGGCGAGCGGATACACGTTTGCTCACACCTATCCGGCGTTTATGGCGGAGGGTTGGCGGGTGCTAAGGGAAGGCGGGGTTCTCCTCTGCAAAATCGTCGATTACGTCCATAATCATCGCTACCAATGGGCGCATGTTGATCTGATCCGGGCCGGTCAAGACGCAGGGTTCATTGCGTGCGACTGCATCATCAAGATTCGGAAAGGCCCGATTATCGATCCAAAGTGGAAGCTGGCGCATCATACGCGGCGACAGCATTGTTACTGGATCGTGTTCCGCAAGTCCGACCGTTGCGAGTGATCAAGAGCTGGCCGCTCCCGGAATTATCGCGGAAGGCTCGCGAGCTTTTTCCCATTCGAGAAGCAGCCTGCAATCCTGCAATCGCAAATTTCGAATCTGGCATTTCCCGTCCGAGCCGTCGAAATGGACGCGGAAAACGACCTTGCCCCCTCGAACGACATCCGCGCCGAGGCTGCGGCGACCTGCGCGCTTGCCAACCGGTCTCGGCTCGCAACTGCCGAGCAGGCCTAAGAGAGCGACCGGGATGTCGACGAGCTGGTAACGCATAATTCCCG
>JAJYIC010000074.1 GCA_021790295.1 Pseudomonadota bacterium
TTGCGGCGGCCGATCCCGGCAAGCCGTTCGGCATCGACGAACTCAAATTCGGCCTTCTCGCGCACAGCGTCGGCGGCCTCGAAGAGAACAGCGTCGACATCAACGGCGAAGTTCTCTTCGTCTCGCCGGTTCCTCTCGCTCCGCTCGAGGGCCTGCCTTTGCCCCGGCTTCTTCTCCCGGTTTTGACGCCGCGCCCCGATATCGGTTTCGAGGCCAATACGGCGGGCGAGACGAGCCAGGTCTATTTCGGCCTGACGTGGACCTGGCTTCTGGTGCAGGATCTCTTCAGGGCGGGGGACGGGGTCGATTTCAGCATCGGCTTTGGTCCCGCCTTCAACAACGGCGAAATCCGCTCTCCGACCGACAACCGCAACAGCCTCGGCTCACCGGTTCTATTCCACGTAAGCGGCGAACTCGGCTACCGTTTGAGCCCGCGTTACGAGGTTTCCTTCTTTTTCGATCATGAATCGAACGCCGGCCTCGCGCGCGAAAACGAAGGCCAGAACGACGCCGGCGCCCGCTTTGGCGTGAGGTTCTAGGGCGAAAGCCCGAAGTTCTGAAGCCGGGGCGAACCCCTTATTCCGAGGCGAGAACTCGGGCGAGCTGGCTCAGCGCTTCCTGGTGGCGCAGGTTCGGGATTTGGGCGAAGTTGCGCGCCAATTCGAGGCACATGCGCTCGCGCGGGCTGACCGCACGTTCGCTCTCGCCTTCGAGCCCGTCGAAAAAATAGCCGACCGCAACGCTCAACACCTGCGCGACCTCGTAAAGCCTGCCGGCCGACACCCGGTTGATCCCGCGTTCGTATTTATGCGCCTGCTGGTAGGTGACGCCGATCAGATCGGCGAGTTGCTGTTGCGTGAGGCCGAGCATGATGCGCCGCTCGCGAATGCGCGCGCCGACATGACGATCGATGTCCTGGGTGCGGGCCGAACTCCGGCGCCCCGCTTCGAGGGCGCCTTGGGCGCCCCTTTGCGCCTGCGGGGCGCGGCCCGAATGGGTTGCGGCCAGCCGCGTTTTGCCGCTTTCTCGTTGCTGTCTCATTGCGCTCCACTCGATCTCTGGACGATTGCAGGCGGCCGCGAAAAGGACCCTGTCCCATCGGCGCAGACGCCTTTTGAACCCCGAGGCTCTTCTCTCCCGTTCAGGCGAAATCTAGAGATTTCCCCCTTGGCGTGCAAACATTCCGTTCGATGCAGGGTTCCGCATGCAACCGGGGTTGGCGGCGATCGGGTGCGGGAAAGGCGATTGGGGCGCCTCAAGCCGGGCGCGGCTTTCGGGTGGTTTCGGCCAAGAACGCCGCTCACACTTGCTTTCCGCGCATGGCCGCCGCGTTTGACACGCGCTCGCGAGCGATGATAACGACCTAGCGTGCGTTTCTGGCCATGGTTTGATGCCGCGCATTTCGATTGGTGAGTGCTCGCTTTATTATGAGCGCCGTGGCGCTGGTTTCCCGGTTCTGTTCATATCCGGGCTCAGAGGCTTTGGCTCTTTCTGGCGGGATCAGGCCGCGACTTTCGGCAAAAGATTCGACGTCCTCACCCACGATCACCGCGGCGTCGGCCAAAGCGACTCGTGCCGGGGCGGCAATACCCTCGAAAGCCTTTCCCTCGATGTCCTGGGCCTCATGGATGCGCTTTCGATCGAGCGCGCTCATGTCGTCGGCCATTCGACAGGGGGAGCGATCGCCCAGGTTTTGGCGATCGAGCACCCTCACCGTCTCGCCAGCGTCGTCCTGTCGGCAACCTGGGCCAAGGCCGACGCTTACCTGCGCCGCGCTTTCGGTCTGCGCAAGGAGCTTTTGCAGCATCTCGGACCAAGCATCTATCTGCAAGCCGCGACGCTCTTCCTCTACCCGAGCTGGTGGATCTCCCGCAACAACGAAAGGTTGCGCCAGCTCGAGGCTCAGGCCCTCGCCGCTTTTCCTCCGGTCGAGACCGTCGCCAGCCGCATCGACGCCGCTCTCGCCTTCGACCGCAGCGACGAACTGGGGCGGATCAACACGCCCACCCTTGTCATCGGCGCCGAAGACGACATCGTCACCCCGGCCTATTTCTCCGAAGAACTGGCGCGCCTCATCCCGGGGGCAGAGGTCAAGATCTTTCCCCAGGGCGGCCACTTTTTTACGCATGTGCTCGCGCGCGAATTCAACAACGCGGTGCTGCCTTTTCTTCTTTCCCATACGCCTCTGTAAGGGCCGCCCCAATAGAAAGGCCGCCCCGAGGCTCAACCCCGTTTGCGCTTTCCTTCGAGGTCGGCGAGTTGGCGCTTTAGCGCGTCGATCTGGGTTTGGAGGCGTTCGAGACGACCCGCTTCCTTATCTTGCGGCGCAGCCTCCGCGACCTCCGTCCCCTCGCGGGCAAAGGGCGCGAACATCTTGAGCGCCTCCTCGAACAAGGCGAGGTTGTGCTTGCTCATTTCCTCGACAGGGCCGAAGGGGAAAAGCTTGAACGTCTCTTCGAAGCTTTTGCGCATCTGTTCCTGGTTTTTCGCGAATGCGCGCATCGCCTGTTCGAGATAGCCCGGAACGAGGAACTGCATGCTGTCCCCGTAAAAGCCGATCAATTGGCGCAAAAAGCTCAACGGCAGAAGGGATTGGCCCTTCTGTTCGGCTTCGAGAATGATCTGGGCGAGGACGGAACGGGTGATGTCCTCGCCGGTCTTGGCGTCATAGACGACGAAATCGGCGCCGCTTTTGATGATCCGGGCGAGATCGTCGAGGGTCACATAGCTGCTTGTCGCCGTGTTGTAGAGACGGCGGTTGGCATATTTTTTGACGACAACCGGTTTGCCTTCGGCCGCCTCGCCGCCGTTCGCGCTCACCATCGACTTCTGCTCCCGCCTCACGCAAGGTCCTATCCTATTACAGGACGAGGAGTTTGTGCATCCGCATCGGCAAATTGCGAGGGCGGGGTGCTGCCGCCCTTGCGCCTTTGCTTGTATACTCTCGGCGATGAGCGACGCCCAGGACCTCGCCCGCCGTTATCTCGCGTTGTGGGAGGAGTTTCTCGCGGCTTCGCTCTCGGACCCGGAAGCTTTGGATGCGCTCGAAGAATGGCTCTCTCTTTCGCAAAAAGCCGGCCCTTTCGATGAACCCGGAAGGGACGGTGATGAACCCGGAAGGGAAAGCGCCGAAGCCGGACCGGCGCCTCGCGCCGCGCCCCTTTCCGGCCCATCTTTTGGCGGCTTTATGTTTTTGGCTGAGCTCGCGCGCCGCCTTTCCGCTATCGAAAAGCGCCTTTCTGCCCTCGAATGCGCCGGGGCAAAGGCTCAAGGCGCTCCTCGCCGAAATCGGAAAAGAGGGCGAGGAGAAGGTAGCGGCGGCTCTCGAAACCCTGGTTGCCTCTGAAGCGAACGCCGTTCTCCGCGGGATCGAGGCTTATCGCCGCCATCCCTTTCGCCGCCCGCCCGAAACCGCACCCGTCTTGTGGCAGGAAGGTTCGACGCGGCTTCTCGATTACGGGCTCGATAACGGGAGGGAAGGCGCGCCTGTTCTCGTCGTCCCCTCTCTCGTCAACCGCTATTACGTTCTCGATCTGTTACCGGAACGGAGTTTTTTGCGTTATCTGGCCGGGCGCGGCCTGCGCCCTTTGGTCGTCGATTGGGGCGCTCCGGGCGCGGCCGAAAGGGGCTTTACCCTTGCCGATTATGTCGCGGGGCGCCTCGCGCGCGCTTTTGATGCCGCGCGGAATATCGCCAAAAGGCGTCTTTTCCTTCTCGGCTATTGCATGGGCGGGCTTCTCTCTCTCGCCCTTGCGCTTTCGCGAGAGGCCGAACTCTCTGCCCTCATCCTGCTCGCCACACCTTGGGATTTTCACGCGGAACGCCAAAAGGAGGCCCGTCTTTTCGGGCTTCTCGCGGATTTTTTCCCCCTTCTTTCAAAGAAATCCGGAAGCCTTCCGGTCGAGGTCGTGCAAAGCTTTTTCTTTCTTCTCGATCCCTTTCTCGGACGGCGGAAATTCGCCCGTTTTGCCGCGCTCGATGAAGAGGAGGCGCGCGGTTTTGTCGCGCTCGAAGATTGGGTCAACGACGGGGTTCCCTTGGCGGGAAGGGTCGCCGAAGAATGCGCGCGCTCCTGGTATGGCGAAAACGAGCCTTCTCGCGGCTTGTGGCGCCTTGGAGGAGAAAGGATTCGGCCCGAACTTTTGCGCTCTCCTGTCCTCGTCGGCCTGCCTGCGGCCGACCGCATCGTCCCTCCGGGTTCGGCCGCCCCGCTCGCCGCGCTTTTCCCTCGGGCGACGAGCTTGCGCGCCCCTCTCGGCCATGTCGGGATGATGACGGCAGGCCGTGCGGCTGCGGCGCTGTGGGCGCCTCTCGCCGACTGGGTCTCTGAGCGCGCGCTCTGAAGGCCGCGCAAAAGCCGCGTTCTGGACAGCCGCAGGGGCGGCCTTTAAAGTGGCCTTGTGCAGCGCACATAAGGTCTCTGCCGCCTGGGAGGTTTTTGCGATGAGCGATATCGTGATTGCTGGCGCCGCCCGCACTCCGGTCGGGAGCTTTAACGGGGGGCTTTCGAGCCTGCCGGCGCACAAGCTCGGCGAGGTCGCGATCGCTGCCGCCTTGCGCCGCGCCGGGGTCGAGCCGAACGAGGTGTCCGAAGTCATCCTCGGCCAGATCCTCGCCGCCGGGGAAGGCCAGAACCCGGCGCGCCAGGCCGCGGTCGGCGCCGGGATTCCTTATGAGGTGACGGCTTTGGGCGTCAACCAGCTTTGCGGCTCGGGCCTGCGCACGGTTGCTCTCGGTTATCAGGCGATCCGCCTCGGCGACAGCGACGTCGTCGTCGCCGGAGGCCAGGAAAGCATGAGCCAGGCGCCGCACTGCATCCATCTGCGCAATGGCGTCAAGATGGGCGAGGCCGAGCTTGTGGACACCATGATCCGCGACGGGCTGTGGGACGCTTTCAACGGCTATCACATGGGCAATACGGCCGAGAACGTGGCAGAGCGCTGGCAGATCACGCGGGAAGAGCAGGACGCCTTTGCCGCGCGCTCCCAGGCGCGCGCCGAGGCGGCGCAAAAGGCGGGCGCCTTCAAGGAGGAAATCGTCCCGGTCACGGTCCCCGGGCGGCGCGGCGACAGCATTGTAGAAGAGGACGAACATCCCCGCCACGGCACCACCGTCGAGACCCTTGCGAAATTGCGGCCGGCCTTTGCGAAGAACGGCACGGTGACGGCGGGAAACGCTTCGGGGATCAACGACGGCGCCGCCGCCGTCGTTCTGATGACCGCGGAAAACGCGAGAAAGCGCGGCCTCACCCCTCTCGCCCGCATCGTCTCCTGGGCGACCGCCGGGGTCGATCCGGCGATCATGGGGACGGGGCCGATCCCGGCGAGCCGGCTCGCGCTCAAAAGGGCCGGCTGGTCCGTCGGCGACCTCGACCTCGTCGAGGCCAACGAAGCCTTTGCCGCGCAGTCCTGCGCCGTCGGCAAGGATCTCGGTTTCGACCCGGAAAAGCTCAACGTCAACGGCGGCGCGATCGCGCTCGGCCACCCGATCGGCGCTTCCGGGGCGCGCATCCTCGTCACCCTCATTTATGAGATGCAAAAGCGCAAAGCGAAACGGGGCCTTGCCACCTTGTGCATCGGCGGCGGCATGGGCATCGCCATGTGCCTCGAACGCCCCTGAAGAGGAGACGGCAAAGGGAGGAGGGCATGAGCCGAGTCGCGTTGGTGACCGGCGGCACGCGCGGCATCGGACGCGCGGTCGCAATCGCTCTCAAGGAAAGGGGCTACCGCCCCGCCTGCTTTTACGCCAAAGACGACAAGGCCGCCCTCGCCCTTAAGAACGAGACCGGGATCGCCGTCTTCAGGGTCGATGTCGCCGATTTCGCCGACTGTTCGAATGGCGTCAAAGCGGTCGAGGCGGCGCTCGGGCCGATCGAGATCCTTATTAACAACGCTGGCATCACCCGCGATGCGAGCTTGCATCGGATGCGGGTCGAAGACTGGAAAGCGGTGATCGAGACCGATCTCGGTTCCTGTTTCAACATGTCGAAACTCGTCATCTCCGGAATGCGCGAGCGCAAATTCGGGCGCATCGTCAATATCGGTTCGATCAACGGCCAGGCGGGCCAGGTCGGGCAGGTCAATTATGCGGCGGCCAAAGCCGGGATCGAGGGTTTTACCAAGGCTCTGGCGCTCGAAGGAGCCGCTCACGGGATCACGGTCAACACCCTTGCCCCCGGTTATATCGACACCGAGATGGTGAGGGCCGTTCCGGCGCCGGTGCTCGAAAAGATCATTGCCCGCATCCCCGTCGGCCGTCTGGGGGAGGCGCAGGAGATCGCGCGGGCGGTCCTTTTTCTCGTCGCCGACGAGGCGGGCTTCATCACCGGCTCGACGCTTTCGATCAACGGCGGCCAATATATGGCGTGAGCCGCGCCGCGACTCCTCTTATCGGGGCGCGTTAGAACGCGTTCTGGAGGGCAGAGCCCGCGCTTCGCGAACGGAACCACTTGCATTCCCCGCGCGAGAGCGCCGATAGTCGCGGCGGAAAAGGGCGATCGCTTTACGCCCTCTAAAAGCGCCGCCGGTCGCGGTCGGCCTATTTCGCGGGAGGGATGCCATGAGACGAAGCCTCAGCCGCCGCAGCGTTCTCGGCGCCAGCGCAACGGCGTTGGCCGCGCCGTTCCTCTTGCGCCGGGCCTTTGCCGCGACGCCGATCAAGATCGGCATGCCGACGGCTTTGACCGGTGCTCTCGGCGAAGTCGGCCAGCAGCAAAAGCGCGGCGCCCTTTATTTCGCCAAGGTTCAGAACGCCAAAGGGGGCCTCATCGGCAGGCCGGTCGAATTTCTCATCGAGGACACCGCGGGCGATCCGGCGACCTGCGTGCGCAAGGCGCAAGAGATGGTCGAGCGCGACAAGGTCGATCTTCTCATGGGCGTCACCCTTTCTTCCGAGGCTCTCGCCATCGTGCCGAAGCTTCAGGAATGGAACGCCATCTTCGTTTCCTCCGACGACGGCGACGGGCGTCTCACCGCAAGCTCTTTCGTGGCCAATTTCTTCCGCGCCAATACGTCGGGGCCGATGGATACGCGCACGGTCGCGCTTTGGCTTCGTCATTCGCCGTTGAAGAAGTTCTACGGCATCGGCATGGATTACGCTTGGGGCCACAACAGCATCAATTCGTTCGAAAAACTGGTAAAGCAAGCGAAGCGCGAGTTTCTCGGTTCCGTCTTTTCTCCGATCGGCACCAAGGACTTTTCGAGCTATATTCTCAAGATTCGCGAATCGGGCGCGCAGGCCGTTTTCATCGTCATGCAGGGCGAGGATTACATTGCCTTCCTTTCGCAGGCCCACCAGTACCGGCTGCCGCAAAAGACGCTGCTTTTGACCTCGATCGTCGACCTCGCTTCGACCCGCGCGGTCGGAGACGGAGCGGTCGGGCTTCTCGGTTCCTCGCGGTATTGCTATGCCTACAATAACCCGGCCAACAAGGCGTTTGTCGCCAATTGGCAAAAGGCTATGGGCGCTCTTCCGGACATTTTCGAAGGCGAACAGTGGCAGGCTTGCGAGATCCTGGCGGCCGGAATCGAGAAGGCCAAAAGCATCGAACCCGCAAAGCTGCGCCCGGCGCTCGAAAAGGTCGCGATCAACGGCGTCAAAGGCCATGTCGCCATGCGCGCTTGCGATCATCAGGCGGTGCAGCAAGGCTTTATGGTGAAAGTCGTCAAACAGGCCGGCGAGACGGCCCCCGTGCTCGACGTGATCGCGGTCTATCCCGCCGCCGAGGTCACCCCGGCCTGCCGCCAAGAGACCTATACCGACTGAGCCTTGCCCGGCTTTCTTTCCATCGAGTGCCTCAACGCGCTCTCCGAGGCTGCGCTTCTTTTTTTCCTCGGTGTGGGCCTCACCCTCATTTTCGGCATCATGCGCATCGTCAATTTTGCGCATGGCGCGCTTTACATGCTGGGGGCTTTTATCGGCTACAGCGTGGCGCGGCTGACCGGCAGCTTCTGGCTCGCGCTCCTACTCGCCCCGACCGCGGTCGGCCTTTTAGGCAGCCTTTTCGAATTCGGCATCCTGCGCCGCCTTTACCGCCGCGACGCCAGCGCCTTTTTGATGGTGACTTTCGGTTTCGCTCTCGTTCTCGGCGAACTGGCGCGGCTCATCTGGGGTTCGCAATCCCTTCACGTCTCCCTTCCTTCGGCGCTGTCCGGGGTGGTCTTCCTTTTTTCTCTGCCGTTTCCGGTCTACCGCCTTTTCCTCATCGCCAGCGGCGCGGCGGCGGCGCTTTTTCTCTGGCAGTTTCTGGAGCGCACGCGGTTCGGCCTCGTCATCCGCGCGACCTCGCAAAACCCCGAGATGATGCAGGCGCTCGGCACCGATGTCGCTCTCGTACGCCGGGCGGTCTTCGCCATCGGTTGCGGGCTTGCCGGATTGGGCGGGGTTCTGGCGGCGCCGCTCGTCACCGCCTCTCTCGGGATGGCGGTGCGGGTCATCATCGACGCCTTTGTCATCGTCATCATCGGCGGGATGGGGAGTTTCGCGGGCTCCCTTTTGGGCGCGCTTCTGATCGCCTTTGTCCAGGTCTTCGGCGAATATTATTTCCCCGATCTTGCTTTGGCGCTCATGTATCTCGTCATGCTTCTGGTCCTGGTTTTGCGCCCGGGCGGGCTTCTCGGCAAGGAAGCGTGAGGCGATGGCGGGCCCGCGCGTCCTTTTCTTTGCGGCCGCGCTTCTCGCTTTGGCGCCGATCGTCCTGCCGGAATACGCGACGACGCTCGCGACAGAGGCGTTGATCCTCGGCCTTTTCGCCATGAGCCTCGACCTCATGGTCGGCTTTACGCGGCTCATTTCCTTTGGTCATGCGGCCGCCTACGGGCTTGGCGCTTATGCTTGCGGCTGGCTTTTGCTTCATTCCGGCCTGCCGATGCTCGGGGCGATTGCGGCGGCGACGCTTTTTACCGGGCTCATTGCGGTCGCGATCGCCTGGGTGTGCACGATCGCGACCGGCGTCTCGTTTTCGATGCTGACGCTTGCTGTCGCGCAACTTCTTTACGCGATTGCCTTCCGTTGGACTTCCCTCACGGGCGGTTCGGACGGCCTTGCCGGCATACCCCGACGCGCCGGCCCGTTCGGCTTTTCCCTTTTCGACGGCCATATCGGTTTTTATTACCTTGCCCTTCTCTGTCTTTCCGCGAGCTTTCTGTCCTGCCGCTCTCTCGTGCGCTCGCCTTTGGGGCGGGTGCTGCGGGGGATACGCGAGAACGAAGCAAAGACGCGCTCTCTCGGTTACGACGCCCGGCGTTACAAGATCGCCGTCGTCGCCATCGCCTATGCGCTCGGAGGGCTTTCGGGCGCGCTTTATGCTCCTTTTGCCGGTTTCGCCAATACCGAGCTTCTGTTCTGGCTTCTGTCCGGTCAGGTTCTGATCATGGTGATCGTCGGCGGCGCCGGCACTCTCGTCGGGCCCATTCTTGGCGCCGCCTTTTTCATGCTGGTTTCGCAGATTTTGAGCGCCTATACGGAAGA
>JAJYIC010000075.1:0-2268 GCA_021790295.1 Pseudomonadota bacterium
TTTTGCGGCCGCCAGATGTCGCGCTCGATCGCTTCGCGAAAGCGGGAGATAGTCTCGCGCAAAGCCGCAGGGTTTTCTTCGCGCAAGAACGCGCGCACCCGGTCCTCCGCGAGATAGGCCTCGTAAAGCGCGTCGAAATGCGAGTCCTGGACAAGCCTCGTGGTCGCGGCGAAGGCGAAAAGATAATCGACGGTTGCGGCGATCTCGGCCGCCCCTTTGTAGCCGTGGCGCATCACCCCGGCGATCCAGCGCGGGTTTGCCGCGCGGCCACGGACGATGAGCCCAAGCTCTTCGGAAAGGTTGCGGATCTTCGGCGCCTCCGGGCGCGAGTGGTCGCCGTGATAGACGGCAGGAGCGTGCCCGGAAAGATGGCGCACGGCGACGGCGAGCCCGCCTTCGAACTGGTAATAATCGTCGCTGTCGAGAAGATCGTGTTCGCGGTTGTCCTGATTGTGGAGAACCGCTTCGGCGCCCTCCAACCTCTTTTCGAGCATCTCCCTTTCGCTGCGGCCTTCCTCTCCTGCGCCATAGGCAAAAGCGCTCCAGGCGAGATAGGCGCGGGCGAGATCGCCTTCGTCCTCCCAGATCCTTTCGTCGATCAGGGTCTGAAGCCCGGCGCCGTAAGCGCCCGGAGCCGAGCCGAAGACGCGGTAGGAGGCGCGCCGCGCAGCTTCCTGCGGCGAGAGGCCCGCCGCTTCGAGAGCGCGCCGGTCGGCGCGCACGTGGCAGGCAAGAGGATTGACCTCTTCGGGCTCGTCGAGAGCGGCGACCGCCCGCGCCGCCGAGTCGAAAAGATCGATAAGGCCCGGAAAAGCATCGCGGAAAAAGCCGGAGACGCGCAAAGTGACATCGACGCGAGGGCGGTCCAGAACCCCTGCCGGAAGGATCTCGAAGCCCGTCACCCGGCCGCTAGCCCTTTCCCAAAGGGGGCGCACGCCCATCAGAGCCAGCGCCTCGGCGATGTCGTCGCCCCCGGTGCGCATGTTGGCCGTGCCCCAGGCCGAAAGCGCCACTCTTTTGGGCGCGCTTCCGAACTCTTGCGCATGCCGTTCGACGAGAAGGAAGGCCGATTTCCACCCCAGACGCCACGCCGCCTCGGTCGGCACGGCGCGCGGATCGAGAGAATAGAAATTGCGTCCGGTGGGCAGAACCTCGGGCCGGCCGCGGCTCGGAGCGCCGGCGGGACCGGGCGCGACAAAGGCGCCGTCGAGCCCTTTGAGAAGGCCGGCGATCTCGGCCTCCCCGCATTGGGCGACAGCCGGTCGAAGCGAACTTTCGATCCAGCCGAGAACGGCCTTCGTCTTTTGCCAGGAGGGCTCCGCCTTCGCCCGGCCCGAAACGAGGCGGAAGGCGAGCGCCTCGAGATCGTCGAGCGCGTCTCCCGCGGTGCGCCAAAGCCGCGCGCCCGAGAGCGTTTCGGGCTGCGGGCCCTCCCAGCTTTCGCCGAGTTCGAGAGACAGAGGGTTGGAAGGAAGGCCAAGATCCTCGGCGAGAGCGGCGACGAGGGAAGCCTCTTCGGCCTTCGCGCCGCGCGCGTTTCGGGCAAAAGCGAGAAGGAGCCCCTCCTCTCTTTCCCCTTGCGGGCTTTCCCCGAAAATATGGAGACCGTCGCGGATCTGAAGCTCTTTCAATTCGCACAGAAAGCCGTCGAGCTTTTTGAGCGCAAAACCCGCCTCTTCGCCCGCCGCGATGCCGCAGTCGCGGTCGATCCCGGCGGCGCGGGCGCGTTCGAGGATGGCCTCGGCGAGGATCCCGAGGCGGCGCGGATCGCCTCTCTGCGCTTCGAAATATTCGTCGATGAGGCGTTCGAGTTCGGCGGCAGGGCCATGACTTCCGGCGCGCGTCAAAGGCGGCGTCAGATGGTCGATGATGACCGCTTGCGCGCGCCTTTTCGCCTGCGTGCCTTCGCCCGGATCGTTGACGATAAAGGGGTAGAGATGAGGAAGCGGGGAAAAGACCGCTTCGGGATAGCATGCGGCCGACAAGGCGAGCGCCTTTCCGGGAAGCCATTCGAGGCTTCCGTGCTTACCCAGATGAATGACCGCATGGGCAGAGAATTCCCGCGCGATCCAGGCGTAGACGGCAAAATAGGAATGGGGCGGAACGAGCGCGGGATCGTGATAGGAGGCTTTGGGGTCGATGTTGTAGCCGCGCGCCGGCTGGATCACGATGGCGAGACTGCCGGCGCGGAAACCGGGGATGGCAAAACGGCCGCAATCGAGCCGGCTCGGGCGGAAAAAGGGGTCGCGCTCGGCCGGCCCCCAGCGT
>JAJYIC010000075.1:2278-9386 GCA_021790295.1 Pseudomonadota bacterium
GGCTTGAAAAAAAGCTCGAATATTCGGCGAAAGAAAGTTCCTCTTCGCTCGTCCCCCCAGGGTTTGCGTTTGTCGGACCGGAAAGCAGGCGAGCGAAAAGCGCCTTCGGGCTTTGCGGAAGCTGTTCCAGGCGGTAACCGGCTTCGGCAAGCGCTTTGAGGATCCTGAGCGCCGAGGCGGGGGTGTCGAGCCCGACGCCATTGCCGATGCGCCCGTCGCGGTTCGGATAATTGGCGAGGATGAGAGCGATCCGGCGCTGCGCGCGCGGGACCTTTTGCAGCCTTACCCAGCCGCGGGCAAGATCGGCGACAAAATCGACGCGGTCGGGCAAAGGGCGATAGGCGAGGAGATCGGCTTCGGTTTTGGGGTCGCGTCCAAGGGGCGCCTTGAACGAGACCGCGCGCGAAAGGATGCGCCCGTCGATCTCGGGAAGGGCGACGTTCATCGCGATGTCGCGCGGCTGGAGGCCTCTTTTTCCCTCGCGCCAAGCTTTTTCGCCGCTTCCGGAAAAGACCACTTGCAGGACCGGAACGCCCGCCGCCGAAAGCGGGTCGGGGGAGCCTCCCGCCCGGCTCGAAAACCCGGTCGCATTGAGGACGAGGGAGGGCGGCGCCTCGGCAAAAGCCGCTGAAAGAAGCGTGCTGGCCTCGCCTTCCCTGAGGCTTTGGACAAAGATCGGAAGAGGGTTGAGGCCGCGCGCCGAAAGCGCGGCGATGAGGGCATCGACCGGGGCCGTATTGGCGGATTGCACGAGAGCCCGGTAAAAGACGATCGCCGCGACGGCGTCTCCGCGCCACAGGGCTTTCAACTCTGAAAGGCTCGGCAGGCCGAGGCCCGGCCAGTAGTACCCCGCGCGCAACAAAGGCGAGGGTTCGGCCCAAGCCTGTTTTCGGCCGAGAAGGGAGGCGGCGTAAGAGAGGAAATTCTCGGCGTTGCGCGCCCCGCCTTCGAGGAGATAATGCCAGAGCCTGCGGCGCGCTTGCGCGCCGACGGTCGAAAGCCGGGCAAGCTCGGGATCGGGTTTGTCGTCGCCGGGAAGAAGGGCGAGAGGGATGTCGCCGGCGGCGGCGATTTCGACAAGGCGTTCGACCCCATAAGGCCAATAGGCGCGCCCGCCCAAAAGCCGCGCAATGAGAAGGCGCGCGCGGGCAAAGTTTTCGCTGGCGAGATCGACGGAGAGATTGTGTTTGAGAGCCAGAAGCGAGGCGAGCCGGAGGACGGGCGCCCCGGCGTCTTCGCCAAGCCGGCGGGCCTGGGCCGCGGCGAGAAGGGCAAGCTCCATGTCGGCGGCCGAAAGGAAGACGATGTCGCCCGGCGTTTGCCCGAGATCGACCGCGGCCGAGCCCTCGTCGATCACCCCTTCTTCGCTCGCGAGAAGATGCATCTAGGAGCCTGCCTCAGTAATCGTCATGGCCGCGACGCCGGCGATTTTGCCCGATCCGGCAGGAGGCGCGATGCCGCCCCATCGGGCAAGCGCGGCGGCGCCTGCGAGGCGTGCGAGGCGTGCGACGCCTGCGACGCCCTCGGGCGGGCAAAAGCACCGCGTCCCGGAGGGTTTCGGCGAAAATCCGCCTCTCCCGCGTCGAAGCCCTCGACCGTATTCCCGATACGTTCTTCGCGCTTCTCCTCAGCGCGCATGTAGCGCTCCCAGGCGATCACCGCCTTGTGGTCGGCCCCGCGCAATTCCTCGACGCTCGCAATCGCGAGCGTTCGCATGAAATGCTCGACGTCCTGCCAGTAGGCGCGCCGCGTGCGCGCGCTCTTCCGCTTTTGCAGCCAGATCTCTTCCTCGGGGATCTCGGCGAGCCGAGCTGCCACGGAAAGTGGCTGCAAGCGGCCCGTTACAAGCGGGCCGTCCGATCGGATGCTCGCGTCAGACATCGACCGACCACACCTCGACGCCGTTGCGCTCGAGCTGCGCCTGGCGGCGAGCGCGACCGCATAGGTCCAGGTCTGGTTGATCTGCTCGACCAGATTGAGAGCGTGGCCGTCGATCGGATGGCGGCCGACGGCGCCGAACTTCACCCGCCGGAGCATGTCGAGCGGACCGCCGCCGCTCTGCGCCGCGAGCCAGGCGCATGCGCGAGCCGCCGCGTCGCCAATCCGGCCGAGATAGCGATCGATGTCGTCGACGGTCCGGATCGGCAAGACGCTGCTGTCGTCGATCATCGTCAAGTTGAATCCCCCCGCCCTGTTTCTAGCCGTTCCCGTCTACGCGATAAACCGGATTATCACGGGGAGAAATCAGCTCCGGGGTTTGGGTTCAGCGTAGAAAACCTGAACAACCCGGTTGCGCGGCTCTCTCATGGATGGAGCCCTTGCAGTCCTGCGGACGGCGGGAACGCCGCAACTCTGCAACGTGCCTCTATACCAGATTAAAGATAAGTGACCGTCACTGGAATGCGATTACGGGCTCAACGCCTCGAAGGTCGGCTGCCGGCGCATCTGGTCGCCGCGCCGACGGTCTCCTATCCGCTCACATAGGAGGCGCTCGACCTCCCGCCGGAAGGTACTCTTCATACCCCATTTCAGATCTTGATCCGGGGGGTGGTCGCATGCACAGCTGAACCAACCAGGGCCGCGATGGCTATCCCACGGGTGAAGCGGATAGGGGGCGCCTTGAGGCTCGATGCGTGCAGTCTTCGGGGCGCACTTGGCGCAGACGTGCGCTCAAAATGGTGGGGGGCCGACGATCTCCCAGCCGTGTCGTTCCGCGATCCTGATAAACTCGCCGTCATCGAACGTCGGCGAAACTCCGGAATGGCCCGCCAGCTCCTCGAACAGGCCGCCCGCGCGGCCCGGCATGTAGAGGAACAGCACGCGGCCGGTCTCGGCGCCGGTGCTCTTCCAGGCATGAGGGACGTCGCGGGGCATGAAGGCGCTGGTTCCGGGCCCGCCGATCGTGATCTGGTCGCCAATCTTGAACGTGATCTCGCCGCTCAGGACGTAGGCCACCTCATCGCTGCCGCGATGGACGTGCACCGGGGTCACGGTGCCGATCGGCGCCGTTTCCTCGAACATCATCACGCTTTGTTCGGTATCGCGGTTCTGCAGCTTGAGGACAGATTTCCGTCCCGGCTCCATCGACCATACCGGCCCTTCGCCCGACGCGACAACGATTCCGTTTCGGTTCATCGGAATCCCTCTCTGCTCAATTAAGCCGGCATTCGCCGGATGCTTGGCGATTTCGAGGCCAGGATCGCGCTTTTGACCGGCTTGGGCAACAGCAATTCCTCGCAATTCGCCGTCGTCGCGAGAAAAGGACGTTCCAAGCCGGCGGCTGACGGCGGCCCAACCCTGAAACGCGCCGCTTTGCTTGTTATGCGCAGGCATGCTTCTCCCCTCATTTGCCCGGTGCACTTGGCCCAGCGCCACTCACGCCGGGGCGGACGGCGTTGGCGGCGAAGTTGCGCTCGAAATCGCGGCTTTCATCCGGCGAATGCGGGCTAAGATAGGCCGATTTTCGCTCGAAGCGCGGCTCATGAGGATTACTCAGACAGCCTCCCGGGGGGGGCGAGGAGGTGAGATGGCGGGCGTTCTCGAAGGGATTCGCGTTCTCGATTTCGGGCGCTATATCGCGGGCCCGTTTTGCGCCGCGCTTCTCGCCGATCTCGGCGCCGAAGTGATCCGCATCGAAAGAAAAGGCGGGGGCGAAGACCGCCCGATCATACCCGTCGGGGCCGGGCCCGAAGGGGGCGGGGCGATGTATCTGGCGATGAACCGGAACAAGCTCGGGATGACCCTCGATCCGGCCGCTCCCAAAGGGCGCGAGATCGTCAAGCGCCTTCTCGCCACCGCCGATATCGTGGTCGCCAACCTTCCGCCGCGGGTGTTGCGGTCGCTTTCTCTCGATCTCGAAAGCCTGCGCCGGGTGAAGCCCGACATCATCCTCGTCACCGTCACCGGTTTCGGGGCGGGCGGGCCTTTATCGCACAAGCACGGTTTCGACGGCATCGGCCAGGCGATGTCGGGCGCCGCCTATCTTTCCGGCGCTGCGGGCCAGCCGACGGTGGCGAAATATCCCTGGGTCGATTTCGGAACCGCCTGTCTTTGCGCTTTCGGCGCTTTGGCGGCGCTTCTCGAAAGAGGGAAAACCGGGCGCGGGCAAAAGGTCGAAGGCGCCCTTCTCAGAACCGCTCTCGCCTTTGCCAATGCCCACCTCATCGAGCAGGCTTTGACCCGCGTCAACCGCATCGCCACCTTGAACCGCGCCTTCCATTCGGCGCCGGGGGACTATTTCCGCACCCGCGACGGCTGGATCGTCATGACCGTCATCGGCGAACCGATGTTCCGCCGCTGGGCGCGCATGGTCGGGGAGGAGCATTGGCTTTCCGATCCGCGGTTCGGCGACGACCAGTCGCGCGCCGATCACGGAGAGATCTTTTCGGCGCGCATGGCCCTCTGGTGCGGCGAAAGGACGACGGCCGAGGCTCTTGCCGCTCTCGAAGAAGCGAGCATCGTCGCGAGCGAAGTTCTCTCGCCGCAAGAGGCTCTCGACCACCCCCATATCCGGGCCGCGCGCCTTCTCGAAGAAAAAACCCACCCCGCGCTTTCGCGAACCTTGCCTCTTGCCCCGACCCCGATCGAGCTTTCCGAAACTGCGGGCTCCTATCGCCGCCCCGCTCCCCTTCTCGGCGAGCACACCGCGGCGATCCTCAAAAATTTAGGTTATGAGGAGGCGGAAATCGCCGCCCTCGAAGCCGAAGGGGTGATCTGAAAACCTTCTAGTCGGCCGCCGTCTTTCGCGGCTCGCGGCGCACCGCCCAGCGCACCGTTGCCCCTTCCGGCGCCACGCTCCCGCTCAAGATCACCTGCTGGGTCTTTTGCGCCCGCCCCGAACCGAGATAAACGCTTTCCCCGAGGCTCATCTCCGCTCCGGCCGCGCGCAGGCGCCACAATGCCCCGCTCTGAAGGCGCAAAAGAACCGCTTTGCGGTCGTCGCTGAGCGAGGCTTCGACCGCCGGATGGAGGTGGAAGCGCACGGCAAAACGCGCTCCGGGAAGCCCGCTCAAACGGTCTTCGCCGCGCAGGTCTTCCCCGTCGGCGGAAAGAAAAAGCTGGCGCGCGTAGCCGAGCCCGAAACGTTCGCGATAGCCGTCATGGGAGGCCGCGATCCATTGCTGTCCCTTGTCTTCGGCCCGTTCCGCCGTGACCGCGCGCGGCACGCGGCCGATCGTGCCGTCCTTCCTGATTTCGACCGAGTTGGTATCGGCGACCACCAGAACCGAATGCGCGGCGCTCGCCCGCGCGACCGCCTGCCAGCTCGCGTTGGGGCCGCGGTAGGCGCCGCAATTGACGACGATGCGCTCGCGTTCGTGGCTGAATTCGAAAGAAAGAGGCCCGGCATGAGCCTCTTCGTCGTACCCTTCGGGGGGCGGCTTGCCGGTGTCGACGAGAAGCAGGCTTTTGCCGATTTCGAGGCGCTGGAAGCCGCTTTCGGGAGCGTTCGCGGGCGCGCGCCCTTTGGCTTCCGAGCGCGTCAGGACAAGATCGATCAAAACCCCATCCTCTTCGAGAGAGCCGTTGAACAAGGCGAGACGCCGGTCACCATGACGGAAAAAGCGCAACATCGGCGCCATCCGTTCGATCGCCTCGTCGAGAGGGCGCGGGACGACGAAACGGATCGCGCGCAAGGTTGCGCGGATATCGCCGAGATCCTGCAAAACCCGAAGCTGAAGGGAGGGGTTGCGCGAAATATGGCCGCCGTCGCTGCGGATCTGCAAAGCGATTTCGCGTTCGAGCGCGGCAACGGCGCGGGAGAGATGAGGTTCGCGCCCGCCGAAGGCGGCGATCCCGGCGATGAGCCCTTTGAGGCCGACGAGCCGCGCCCTTCCGCGGGACTGCGAAGCGGCGGTCGAGGCGAGGTGGCCGAGCTGGTTGGCAAGGCTCGACAACGCCTTCTGGCGCAACGGCTCGTCCTCGCCGCGACGCAAAATCTCGTCGAGATAGGTGAGCCAGGCAAAAATTCGCGTCCCCAAAACATCGGAGCGCCAGGCGAGAGGATGGGAAAGGGTCTCTTCGCCAAGCCAGGAGGCGAGGAGTTCGCGCGCCTTGTCGCGGCCCGCGCCTTCGCCGGCGAGAAGATCGGCAAGCCAACCGAAACCGTGCCAGGCGCAAAGCCACTCGGGGCTCGCGGCGGGCGGAAACCATAACGGCGAAGGGTTGCGCAGCAACTCGCCGTCGAATTCGAGGTCCCCGGCAAGAATCTGGCGGCCGCGCGGAGCGTCCCCCGGCCAAGTTTGCCCGACCCTGACCCTCAGTTCGGCGCCGCCGAGCCCGATAAGGCGCCGGCGGTAAAAGGCGCGCACCGCGCCCTGCCACGCCGCACCCGTAAGGCCGCGCGCGCCGCCGCGACCCGCGGCGTTCCTCGAAACGCTCACCCCTTTCCCCTCGGCGTCGAAATCCGCGGCGCCGCGGAAAGGCGCATCGAACATGCGGTCGGCGGTGCGCACGGGCTCATGACGCTTCCTAACAATTCACGGAGAAAGCCGCAAGGCGGCCCTGCCCCGATCACGCGCGCGAGGAGCCGCTAAAGCTTGACGAGCCGCGCGCCATAAAAGCCGTCGAGGCCGTCGTATTCGGGAAGGTGGCAGGGGAGCGTGCGCAGATCGCCCTCGAGCGTCAGCCAATCTTTATTGATCCCGCCTTCGCCCGGCGCGATCGGCCGGCGTTCGGCCGGCGCGCCTTTTTCGAGCAAAGAGGCGATCCGCAGCTGGCCCTCTTGCGGTTCGAGAGAGCAGGTGCAATAGACGAGCGTGCCGCCCGGCCGCAACATTTCGAGCGCAGCCCGGAGCAGGTTTTCCTGAACCGCCGCAAGGCGGGCGACATCCTCGGGAACCTTCAGATGCGGCACGTCGGGATGGCGGCGGATCGCACCCGTCGTCGTGCAGGGAGCATCGAGCAGAACCGCATCGGCCGCGCTGAGCGGCCGCCACGAAAGGGCGTCGACGGCCACGGCCTCGATCTGCAAGCCGAGCCTCTCCAGATTGGTTACAAGCCTTTCGAGACGGCGCGGGGAGCGGTCTATCGCCGTCACCCGGGCTCCGGCGAGGGCAAGCTGGGCGGTCTTTCCGCCCGGCGCCGCGCACAGGTCGATGACCTCGCGCCC
>JAJYIC010000076.1 GCA_021790295.1 Pseudomonadota bacterium
GGCTTTCAGCGTTTCGACAGCCTTGCCGTCGAAGCGAACGGGAATGTGTGCGTTGCGACCCTCATCACCGGCGCCATCACCGTGATCGCCCCCGAAGGGCGGGTGGTGAGGCAAGAGAAGATGCCCGACGTCTATCCGACCAACATCTGTTTCGGCGGCCCCGGCATGAAGACCGCTTTCGTGACCCTATCCGGGAGCGGGCAGCTTGCCGCGCTCCCTTGGCCCGATCCCGGCCTCAAACTCAATTTCGCCGCGTGAGGCTCTTATGAAAGCCGCCGTCCTTCACGCCCCGAACCAGCCCTTGACGATCGAAGAGGTCGAGCTCGCGGCCCCGCGTGCGCGCGAAGTTTTGCTGCGGACCGCTTATGCCGGGCTCTGCCACAGCGATCTTCATTTTATCGACGGGCTTTACCAGCATCCGACCCCTTGCGTCCTCGGGCATGAATCTTCGGCCGTCGTCGAGGCCGTCGGCGAAGGGGTGAGCTATGTCGCTCCGGGAGACCACGTCATCACCTGCCTTTCGGTCTTCTGCGGCGCCTGCCCGCAATGCCTGACGGGTCATCCGAACCTTTGCGAGAACACCGAGATCAAGATGCTTCCCGGGCTCTCGCGCCGCCTCAGCTGGAAAGGCGGGCAAATGATGCATCAGTTCCTCAACCTCTCTTCCTTTGCCGAAAGGATGCTGGTGCACGAAAACGCGATCGTAAAGATCGACCCGGATATCCCTCTCGACCGCGCCGCCCTTGTCGGCTGCGGCGTGGTGACCGGGGTCGGGGCGGTCTTCAACGCCGCCAAGGTCGAGCCCGGATCGACCGTCGCCGTCATCGGTTGCGGCGGGGTCGGGCTTTCGGCGGTCAACGGCGCCGCGCTCGCGGGGGCCGAAAGGATCATCGCCATCGACACCCAACCTGCAAAACTCGACATCGCGCGTGAACTCGGCGCCACCGACACCTTGAACGCCAGCAATGCCGATCCGGTCAAAGCGGTAAGAGAGCTGACGGGCGGCGGCGTCCACTATTCCTTTGAGGCTCTCGGCAGCAAAGCGACCGCGGAACAGGCTTTCCGCATGCTGCGCGCGGGGGGCACGGCGACGATCATCGGCATGGTTCCCTTCGGCGTCAAAATCGAGCTTCACGGTTTCGATTTTCTGCGCGACCGCAAGCTTCAAGGGACGGCGATGGGCGGCAACCGCTTTCGCGTCGACATGCCGAGGCTTCTCTCTTTGTGGCGCCAGGGGCGATTGAAGCTCGACCATCTGATTTCCGGGCGCTTGAAGCTTGAACAGATCAACGAGGGCTTTGCCGCGCTCAAATCGGGAGCGGCGGTGCGCCAGCTCATCGACTTCAAGAGCGGGTAAGGCGCGCCGGCCTGCGCAAAAGCCAAAAGGTGAGAGCGCCGAGCGAATAGCTCGCGATCGAAAGATAAAAAGCGAGGCGGTAGCTGCCGGTCAGGTCGAAGATGCGCCCGGCGCCCCAGGCGCCGACCGCGGCGCCGACGCCGCTGCCGATCGTGATCACCCCGAGGATGCGCCCCAACTGGCGTCCGGGGAAAAGATCGGCGGTTTTGGCCACGATCGCCGGGCCTCTCGCGCCCCAGGTGAGGCCGAAAAAACAGGCGAAAAGCCAGAGAAGAGCGCGGTCTTTTGGCCCGGAAATCAAGAGCGCGCAAATATCGCCGACGATCGAAACCGCGTAAGAGGCCGCCGCCGAAGGTTCGCGCCCGACAAAATCGGAAAGAGTGCCGGTGAAAATAATCCCGAGGATCGCAAGAGAGCTGCCAATCCCCAGGACTTCGGCCGCATAAAGCCTCGGAAAGCCTTTGTCGACGGCAAAGGCGAGCTGGTGCAGGGAAACAAGAAAACTGCCGATCCCGGTAAAAAGGTAGACCGCGAGGAGAAGCCAGAACTGGCGCGTGCGCATCGCCCGAGAGAGCGTCCAGTCGCGCTTAGCCGCGTCGGCCGAGGACCCTTCGCGCGAAGGCAAAGACGCCGCGGGCGCCGTCTCCGGGGAAGACGGAAAGCCGCCGGCGCGACGGAAAAGACGCGCCAAAGGGATGACGAGGCTGGCGATCAAGGCGGCTTCGAGGAGATAGGTCGCCCGCCAGCCAACACCCGAGATCGCAACCTCGGCAAAAGGGGTGGCAAGCGCGCGGCCGAAGGCGCCCGCCGATTGCAGAACCGCGACCGCCATCCCGCGCCGGCGCACGAAGTGGCGCGACAAGAGCGGCACGAACACGACGAGGCCGAGCGAAGCCGCACCGAACGTCATGAGGATCCCGTAGAGGATAACCACCTGCCAGAGCGAATAAGCCGCGGCATTGGCCGCCGCCCCCAAGGCGAGAAGTAGGCCGCCGAAGACGACCACGCGGCGCGCGCCGAGGCGATCCGAGAGGCCGCCGACGAGAGGCGAACTGGCTCCGGCGACGAATTGGGCGACCGAATAGCCGAGAGAGGTCGAGGCCCGGCTCCAGCCGAAGCTCGCGAGATAGGAAAGCAGGAAAACGGGATAGGATTGCATCAAAAGGGCGCTTGCAGCGAAAGCGGCGACCGCGCCGCCGAGAAGGAGCCATCCTTGCCGCGCCCTTTGCCCGCCTTCTCCTTCTCCCCAGCCGCGTGCTTTTTTTGTCGCCATGCCTCTTTTCCCTCGCGATCCCTGTCTCTCGGCAGAAAGACGCGCCCTGCGCTCCTTTCGAACCCGGAGCCTACAGCAAAGCCAACAAAACCGACCCTCTGCGTTTGCGCGGCGTGCCATGCCTCTCTGCCGTCCCTCGGCGGAGGCGGCGGCTTCGCATTCGCGCTTTTGCTTCGAGGGAAAACCCGCAGGCGCGGTTTCTCATGGGTGGGTTTTTCAAAACGACTACGTCATATGAAAACGCAGGTGTTGATTATATTGTATAATGACGAGATATGGTTGCACTATGTTCTTTAATCGGCATGTATTTGATCGATGATGATCCGAACGGTTTTCATCCATTCGTTGACGATTGCTTCGAGGAGATCGGTCATGCGCAAACGAATTCGGTCTTTCGCTGTGTTTTTGGGTGCGGGGCTCTTTCTTTCCGCGGGAGCCCTGCCCGCCCTCGCGGCCGATTCCGGAAATTCTGCGGGCGGCTGGATCTTCGCCTGGGCAGAAGGAACGGCGAGCGCGGCCACCTGCAACACCAACCAGACCTGCATCTCCGGTAGCGGGAAGGGCCTGTCCAAATCTCTTTTCGGCGTTCCCGCAGGTTCAGGCGAGGAAAGCCACGCCGGCGGGAATGGCGCCCTCGGCAGGTACGATTTTGCCGCGAACCTCACCCTCGATTCCGGCAACGCCTCCCCGAACGGGTTTGGCGGAACCTGCTCCGCCGCCGGCGGAACGCTGACCCTTTCGCACCGTAGCGACAGCCTTGTCGTCGATGTCCAAGGGGCTGCTTGCGCTCTCGGCGCCAGCGCCACGCTGTCGGCGTTGAACGGCAGCTATGTCGTCGACGGCGCGCATTCGGCGGGGGCTTTTGCCGGGGCGAGCGGCACCGGGGCCTTTAATGCGGCGCTCGATGCGAATGCGACGCCGATCGCATTGAGTCTTGTCTTGAACGGCAATCTCCAGCCCTGAACCCCGGCTTCGATCCCCCGGTGTTGGGCGAGCGGCAGGAAGGCCGCAATTTCATCCACAAGAAGGGATCTTGAGGTTTCGGAGAGCGCGAATCCGATGGTCGCTGAGAATTTCAAAGTCGGCCGTGAAATGCTCTTTCCTTTGATGACACAAAAAAGTCATTCTCGCAATCCTTACTTCCTACCCATAGTTTTTTGCTGTTGACGCGAGAAAGCAAAACGAGTATGATTTTCTGCCAAGTCTCTTATTGGAGCGGCTCTTGGCCGCGATACCGAATGCAAGGGCGCGCTCTCGGAGAAAGGGGCTGACGTTCATTTGGCTTGGCCCCGGTTCGGCGGTCGCGCGTTCTCTTTTCTTTGCATGAGACGGCCGAAGCCTTGAACGGAGGTTGAAACTCGAAGAGGAGAGGAAAATGCTCGGTTCGAAAGAGAGTCTGCTGCCCGGCCTCGGAGCGCTTCTTGTCTCGGCCTTTTTCCTTGCCGGCACGGCAGTTCCGGCACTCGCCAGCGGCGGCAGCTTTACCAACTCCATCCTTCATGGAACCTATAGCGTGCGCGCCTTGGGCTACGACGATTCGTCGTCGAATCCGTCGGATACCGGCGGCGTGGCACCCGGAATTCCCCTTTCCACTTCGGGGATCCTGGTCTTCGACGGACAGGGGAACATCACCGCCGCGGATCTCTTCAACATCTACGGTATCCAGACACCGCATGGCGTCAGTTGCGTCTCCGAGCTTGGGCTTAGCTCAACGGCCAGCACCTACACCGTCAATGCCGATGGCACGGTCGTCATCGTCCTCAATACCGAGATCACCAACGACTCGCCCGCGGGCGTGACGGATCCCTGCGCCCAGGGCACAGGCGCCGGTACGGCAAGCAGCGCGACCTTGGCCGGGGGCGTCAGCCAGAACGGGAAAGAAATCAATTTTACCGGCCTTTTCCCGACCGCGGTCGTCATCGACGGCGTCATCACCCGCACCCATGGGGCAGAGGGAGACTGATCAGAAGCACTTTCTGAGCACCTTCAGAGGCGCGCCGCTTGGCAACCGGCGCGCCTTTTTTGCGCGCGCTCGCTCTCGGCCGCTCCGCCCGAGCCGAAAGGAGCGGGGCGAAGCCGCCTTCGCCCCGCTTTTCGCCGCCTTTCCCTTTGGCCGCTCTTTGGCTGTCTCTTGACCGACGCCGCCGCTTAGAGCCTTTTGCCGGGAGGAGAATGGCGATGCGGATCGAAGAGGCGACGATCGAAGAACTGCAAGGGGCGCTTTGCCGAGGCGAGACGACCGCCAGCGCTATCCTCGAAGCCTATTGCGCCCGCATCGATCTTTATGACGGAACCCTCGGCGCGGTCAGGGAAAGAAACCCGCAAGCCGTTGCGGCCTCTTTCAAAGCCGCAAGAACGCGAAGCCGCCGCCCTCTCGAAGGCATTCCGATCCTCCTCAAAGACAATATCGCAACGGGAGACAGCCTCCAGACGAGCGCAGGCTCTCTCGCTCTCGAAGGGGCCAAAAGCCGGAGGGAAGCAAGCCTCGTTTCGCTTTTGCGCGAAGCCGGCGCGATCATCCTCGGCAAGACCAATCTCACCGAATTCGCCAACATCCTCGCCCTCGACATGCCGGCGGGCTACAGTTCCCTCGGCGGCCAGGTGAGAAATCCCTACCGCCCCGGCGTCGATGAAAAAGGGCTTCCCCTCGCCTCTCCCGGAGGGTCGAGCAGCGGGTCCGCGGTCGCGGTTGCGGCCTCTTTCGCCGCCGCCGCGATCGGCACCGAAACTTCGGGCTCTCTCCTCTCTCCGGCGCAAGCAAACGGGATCGTTACGCTCAAGCCGACGGTCGGGCTTTTGAGCCGCGCCGGGATCATCCCGATCGCTTCGAGCCAGGACACCGCGGGGCCGATGACGCAAAGCGTGCGCGACGCCGCGATCCTCCTCGATGTTCTCGCCGCGCCCGATCCTCTCGATCCCGCAACGCTTGGCCAGAAGCGCCCTCCCCTCTACACCGGCTTTCTCGACAAGGAGGGCCTCAAAGGAGCGCGCATCGGCATCCCGAGCGACCCGGAAGACCCGGCGAACGACGTTTATTTCGGGCCTCTCTCGCCGTCCGAAAGGGGCCTTATGGACGAAGCACAGGAGGCTTTGCAGGATCTCGGCGCAACCCTTGTCCGCGCCAACCTGCCGACCGCAGGCTGGATCGGCGGGCCCGCAACCGAAATGGCGATCCTCAACACCAATCCCCACAGTCGAAGACGCTATCGCAAGGAGCGTCTTTCGCTCGTCCTCGTTTACGAACTCAAACACGATCTCGAAGCCTATCTGCGCGACTGGGCGGAGGGCACGCAGATGCGAAGCCTTGCCGACATCATTCTCTTTAACAAAGACCATCGCGACGGGGCTCTCCGTTTCGGGCAGGACGTTTTCCTCGCGGCCGAGAGGACCCGCGGCGATCTTTCGGAAATCGAATACCGGGCGGCGCGGGCGATGGATCTCAAAAGCGCGCGCGAGGAGGGGCTCGACGCCCATCTCCATCGCCATCGTCTCGATGCGATCCTTTTTCCGGGCGCCCGCGGCGCCGCGATCGCCGCCAAAGCCGGTTATCCGAGCGTCGCGGTGCCCGCGGGTTTTGCCGGGGAGGGCGACGGCGAGCCCCTTCCCACCACCGTTGCCTTTACCGGCCGGGCGTGGAGCGAACCGCAACTCCTCCGCTTTGCCTACGCCTTTGAACAGGCGACCCGGGCGCGCCGGCCTCCGTCCCTTTTTCCCCCTCTCTCTTCGGGGCGTCAGGAACGGCGCTGAGCCCCCGCTTTGAGGGCAAGCTCAACCAGAAGCTCGTAAGGCTGTGCGCCGACGACGCCGTAGCCTGCGGCGACAAAGGTCGGCACGCCGGTGACGCCGAAAGCGCGGGATTTATCCCAATCGGCGTCGACGGCGTCCTTGAAGCGGCGCGAAAGAAGGGCTTCGCGCGCGCCTTCGCGGGAAAGGCCGGCTGCGCCTGCGATCTCGATCAATGTCTGCGGCTCGCCGATATCGCGCGCGTCGACAAAATATGCGCGAAAAAGCGCGTCGTGAATCTTCTCCCCTAAGGGCTCGCCTTCGGCCCATTTCGCCAGTTCCTGAGCGAGCCGGCTGTTGTAGGTATGGGTGCGCCGGCCGTAAGGGAGGCCTTCCTTATCCATCAGCGCCTTCATCCGCCGGTACATGGCCTCGGGATCGAGGCCGCGGCCGGCGTAAAGCTCGGCAAGCGGCCGGCCTTCGGCAGGCGTTTCGGGATGAAGGGGAAACTGGACGAAACCGGCTTCGAGGTCGAACGCCGCCTTGAGCTTTTCAATACGCACGGTACTGAGATAGCACCAGGGTCAGACGTAGTCGGAAAAGATTTCGAATTTCAGAGGCATGAGCGGAACGCCTTCACATTGCGGATGCTGCGCCGCCGGCGGCGGGAGGCCCGCGGTTCTACGGGACAAGAATGATCTTACCGATATGTTGGCTCGATTCCATCAGGCGATGCGCGGCGGCCGCTTCCGCCAAAGGAAAGCGGCGGTAGGTCGCGGTCTTGAGCTTTCCCTCGCGCCACAACGGCCAAACCTTCTCGCAAAGAGCGCTCATGATCGCACCCTTTTCGGCGACGGGGCGCGGGCGCAAGGTCGAGG
Source organism: Pseudomonadota bacterium (assembly GCA_021790295.1). GTDB lineage: Bacteria > Pseudomonadota > Alphaproteobacteria > ATCC43930 > CGMCC-115725 > AP-15. The sequence continues at coordinate 7,232 of JAJYIC010000076.1, forward strand.
CGGTGACGGTCAGATGCTTTCTTTGGATGAGGGTGAAATCGACTTCGACCTTGGCCCCGCGCATCAAGGCGACAAAACAAAGCCGCCCCTCGCGCGCCAGAAGAGCGAGTTCCCTTGCAATATAATTGCCCCCGACCATGTCGAGGACCGCATCGACCCCGCGCCCCTGTGTGAACTTCCGCCCGGCTTCGAGGAAATCCTCGGTCTTGTAGTTGATGGCAAGATCGGCGCCGTATTCGCGGCAGGAGCGGCATTTCTCCTCGGAACCGGCAGTCGCGAGGGCCTTGGCCCCGAAGGCTTTTGCCAGCTGGATCGCGGTGATGCCGATGCCGCTCGACCCGCCCTGGACGAGGAAGGTTTCGCCGCTTTTGAGGCGCATGCGCTCGAAAACATTGCTCCACACGGTGGCAAAGGTTTCGGGCAGCCCGCCGGCATCGACGAGATCGACCCCCGAAGGGATGGGAAGGCATTGCTCGGCAGGCGCGGCCGCATATTCGCTATAGCCGTCGCCGACCAGGAGCGCGCAAACCTCCTCGCCTTCCTTCCACGCGCTTACCCCCTCGCCCGTCTTTACGATCCTCCCCGAGCATTCGAGGCCAAGGATGTCCGAGGCTCCGGGGGGCACAGGGTATCGCCCCATCCTTTGCAGGCAGTCGGCGCGGTTGACCCCGGCGCCGGCGATTTTTATCAAAACCTCTCCCGGTTTCGGCATCGGCACGGGACGGGTTGCCGGCACCAGATTTTCGGGTCCGCCCGGGGATTTGATCTCGATAACCCTTTGCGTCAGGGGAATGGTGGCGGGCACGGGCTCTCCTTCCATTCGGCTTTTTGGCCGGCGGATATTAGCCGGGCGACAAGAGGATCGTCGAGAGGCCGGAGAAAAAACCTCCCGCGAGAGCCTTCAGAAAGGCGTTGGAGGAAGGACGGCTTTCGGATTTTTGCCGATCAGTTTATCGACCAGTGAAAGCCGATCGTCGGCGCCCTTTCGTTTCTGTTCGCGCCGATGAAAGGCCCCGTATAAAAATTCGAGTTGGGGTCTTGCGGCGCCGCTTTCTTTCCCGGCGGAGCCACCGGCTCGGCCAGGACGATTTCTTTCGAAATATTGGGGACGCTCAAAAAATTGACGGTCTGCTGGGGCGGCGCGCAACGAACCCCCTTGCCGCTTGCGCAGGGACCGGCGGCGACAGAAACCGAAGGCAGCATCAAGGCCGCCGCAAGACCGATCGCGAATCGATATTTCATCGCTCGAACGGCCGCTTGGGGTTCGTTTGCAGACCCTAAACGGAAGTTTTCGCCGGCGCAACCATATTCTTGCCGGGTTGCCGCCGCAATTCTGCCGCACCCTTTGCCCTTTTGCGGATCTTTTGCGAACAACCTCTGCGAGAACGCGCGGGAAGAGAGCAGGCGCGGCGATCCGCGCAAACCGCCTAAGACCGATCCCGGCTGGCTCGCGCAGGCTCCGGAATTGCCTGTGGCGGGGTAAGACCCTCGGCACTATGATCGGGCGGCGATGAGAAGCTTGACCCGCTACATCCTGCGCCAATCCTTTGCCGTCATGATCTTCGTGACGGCGGCGCTGAGCGCGGCGATCTGGCTCGCGCAATCGCTTCGCCTTATCGACCTCATTGTCAATCGCGGTCTTTCGATCGGAGCCTTCCTTTACCTTGCCCTATTGACCGTGCCGCGCTTTCTCGATCTGGTTCTGCCGATCGGCGCCTTTATCGCCGTTCTCTTCACCTTCAACCGTCTGATCGGGGAAAGCGAGCTTGTCATCATGCGCGCGGCCGGGCTCGGGCCTTGGGCTCTGGCGCGCCCGGTGCTGATCCTGGCGGCGATCGCCTTTGCGGTTCTGATGAGTCTTTCGCTTTATTTCCTGCCGGTGGCCAACCGCGGCTTCAAGGACCTTTTGTTCGAGATCCGCAACCGTTTTGTTTCGAGCCTTATCCAGGAAGGCACCTTTACGACGATTTCGAACAAATTGACGATCTATGTCCGCAGCCGCGACAGCGAGGGAGAACTCGGCGGCATTCTCATCAACGACAGCCGCGACCCGGCGCGCCCGGTGACCATCCTTGCACAGCGCGGCGCGGTCGCCGACAGTCCAAAAGGCTCGCGCATCATCCTCATCGATGGCGAGCGCCAGCAATA
>JAJYIC010000077.1:0-7678 GCA_021790295.1 Pseudomonadota bacterium
AAGCCCGCCGGAGAGCGACATGCCGAAACCGATCTTGATCGGCGGCGGCGCCGCCGCCAAAGGCCCGGCGTAGAGCGCGCAAATTAAAAGGGCAAAGAGCCCGGCGAGAAGCCGCGAAAGCACCTTCATGGATGATTCTCCCCCTTTTGCGGCTCGACGCGGCCGCGCTTTCTCTTGCCGGGCGAACCTAGCGCATGCAGTTTCATGCGATCAAGCCACGGCGATCATGACTGCCCTGCTCGCCGCCGATAGGGCGGCGTTTCGACGCCTGCGGTTGCGGCAAATGTCCCATTCCGCGCCGCAGCCGCCCGTCTCTTTCGGGCCCGCTTGCGCCAGCCCTTGGCGTCCTTGCGGCAATCGTCGCGCCGCCGCGGCAAACGGATCGCCTCGAGGCGCGCCTTCTCGGCGCGGAAGAACGGCGTCTTGCCTTTCTTCCCATCGTTGAGCCTTCCTTGCGGCGGGCGTCGGCAAAGGGTTCGCTTTGCCGCCGCCTCCTCAGTGTGACGTGCATCCTTTCGTCAGAGCGAACGGCACTTTGAGGCTGCCGGACTTGAGCTGCGGCGGGTCGAGGATGACGCGCGTCCCGGGCTTGGCGAATTGCCACACGTCATGGTCTTTGATGCCGCGATATTGGACGGTGAGCTGGCGCCCTGGATCCCACTCTCCGTAAGGACCCCAATGAACGTCGCCGACGACCGTCTTGAACGTCGTCTTGTGTAGATAAGCCGCCATCTTGGCGTCGTTGAAGCCGTGCACCGCCTTGACCGTCTGCGCCAGGATCTGCATCTCGGCATAAGCGTAAGGCGGAAGATAAAGGCCGAGAGGATCGACCCCCGCGGCGGCGGCCTGCGCCCGGTACTTCTTGAGGAAGGCGGCGACGCCGGGAAATTGCATGGTCCGCTCCGGCGCGTAATTGTCGAAATCGACGATGCCGTTGAGCTGGCAACCGAACTCCTTTTCGAGCGCGGCGAATTGCAAGCCGACCATGGCGCCGCCGAGCATCTTCGCGGTCAGGCCGACTTCGTAGATGGCGCGCAGCATCCCCGCCGAATCCGGCGGATAGGAGGAGATGAAGACAAGATCGGGATGGAGGACCTTGATGTTGCGCACGATCGAGGTGAAATCGACGGTGTTGGGCGGATAGGCCTCGTCATAGACGACCTTGAAGCCGTCCTTTTTGGCGAGCTTGCGCGCGGCGACGATCGCATGCTGAGCGTATTCGTTGTCCGCCCCGACGATGGCGATCGTCTTCGGCTTTGGCGAAAGGCCCGAGGCCAGCTTGAAAAAGGCCTTTGATTGGCCGAGTCCCGGATGCGGGCCGCTCGGCTCCATCGTGAAGTAGCGCTTGTATTTGAACTTGCCGTTGGCATCGAGCGCAAAAAGGGCAAGAAATGTCCTTTTGTGCGCGATCACCACCGGCAGGGCGGCCTCGACCGGGCCGGTGCCGTAACCGGAAATGACGATGTCGACCTTGTCGACGTCGAGGAGCTTCGAATAGATGCTCGGCACCAGGGCGGGGTTGGTCTGGTCGTCGTAATAGACGAATTCGACCTTGCGGCCGAGGAGCCCGCCGTGGGCGTTGATCTCCTTCTGCCAGACCTTATAGGCAAGAAGCGCCGATTTTCCCCCTCCGGCGAGCGGGCCCGAGAGCGACATGCCGAAACCGATCTTGATCGGCGGCGCCGCCGCCGCCAGAGGCCCGGCATAGAGCGCGCAAACGATCAGGGCAAAGACCCCGGCGACAAGCCGCGAAAGCATCTTCATCGATGACTCTCCTCCACGGCGCCGCCTTTTTTGAGGCGCGCCTTGCGCTGCGGTTTGATCTTATCCCTGCCGTCAGCCCCTGTCGCTGCACGCTCTCGAACGGGCGCGCTCCAAATTGGGGCGCGACCCTACAGCATGCCGTTTGGCGCGATCAAGCGAGAGCGACTCCGAGTTCCGGCATTCCGAAGGGATAGGGGTGCGGCATTTTGACACCCCGCCGACGCGCCGGGGAGGGTCTTTCGGCCCTTCAACCCGCCGATTCCGGTGGGCGCGGCGCTGCCCCGCGGGCGCCGAAGCCGCTTCCTTTGCGCAAAACGGAAAACGCTGGCGACCCCGGCAGGATTCGAACCTGCGGCCACTCGCTTAGAAGGCGAGTGCTCTATCCAACTGAGCTACGGGGTCGCGAAGAGGGCGCCGTCGCGGGCGCAAGATCGGCGCTGAAGCGGACCCGGTCGTAGCGGAAATTATCGGCATAGCTTTTGGGTTTCAGCTCCCGCTCCAAAGGCTCGATGAGGGTATATTCGATCCCGTGCTTTTGCGCGAAGGCGACGGCCTCTTCGAGGCTCGCAAACCTGAGCCGGACCTCGTTCAAGGTGTCGGCGGCGCTCGCCCAACCCATCAGAGGATCGGGCAGGCGCGGCGTCGCCGGCTCGTATTCGAGAACCCACTCGCGGCTTTCCCGCCGCCCCGATTGCATCGCCGTCTTTGCCGGCCGGAAGACGCGTGCCTTGGCCATCTCTCGCTCGCACAAATTAAGAACCCGCTCGCCGGGCTTCGCCCTCGGCTCGCTCGCAGTCCGGATGGTCGGGGCGAGAGGATTCGAACCTCCGACATCCTGCTCCCAAAGCAGGCGCTCTACCAGGCTGAGCCACGCCCCGCGCCCGGAGCCCGCCGTTCTTTAAACGCTTCGCTCTATTCGTTCAATGGTGGAGCTGCGGCGCGCAAGGATGCGGGCCGCAGGCTCCTTTCGGCGGGAAGGTTGTTGCGATCAGGCGGCGCGGCGCGGAGGGCCGATTCTGCGTCGCGAACGAACCTGCGCCTGCACTCTTCGCCCCGGCCTTTCGGCATCCCCTTTCATATCCATCAGGCGGCGCAAAGTTTCGCGGCCGCGGGAGAGGCGCGAACGGACCGTGCCGATGGGCACGCCGAGGATCCCGGCGACCTCCTCGTAATGCATGCCTTCGAGACCGACAAGCAGGATCGCCTGCCGTTGCTCCTCGGGCAGAAGGGTGATCGCGCGTTCAAGATCGCGCAGTTCGAGAGAGACTATCGCGGTGGGGGGAACGGTAAGAACCGGAGCCAACTGATCGACCGCGCTTTCGGCCCCTTCACGCAGGGAGCGGCGCAGGTCGTTGACGTACTGGTTATGAAGAATGGCAAAAAGCCAGGCCCTCAAATCGGTACCGGGCTGCCACAGATGCTGCTTGGCGATCGCGCGCAGAAGGCAATTTTGCACCAGATCGTCGGCGCGGACAGCATCTCGGGCAAGGGCGCGCGCATAACGGCGCAGACGCGGGATTTCCCTTTCGAGAAGCCGACCAAATTCGTTCATCGCGCTTGACCCAAACTCGTTCCGGTCGCGGCGCCGCCGCGACCGCTCGATCAGTTGCATTATAGGGAGGGGGATGTAACCCGATGATGTTCGCTGCGGGTTAAACTGTAAATTTTTGTACCGTTCGTGTAAAAATCGAGGCAGCCCAGCGTGAATTGCGCCCGGCGCGGGCCGGGCCTTTTCGGGCTTTGGCGAAATTTTGCAGCGGCGGCGGGAGCTAAACCGGGCCGCGGTCGGCGAAAACCGGCACCTGCGGGAAAAGGCGGGCCGCCTCGAAAGGCGAAGGTTGCGCGCCTCGTTGACCCGGCTCCGCGCGATCCTTATCTTCGCGCCGCGGCAGGGAGCCCGTAGCTCAGCCGGTAGAGCAACTGACTTTTAATCAGTAGGTCTCGGGTTCGAATCCCGACGGGCTCACCACAAACGCCTCGGTCCGGCGGCGGGCCGCCCGGCGCCGGTGAAAGCCGCCCTCAAAAAGAGAGAACCGCGAGGAATGGCCGAAGAGACCGCTCTCCCCCGCGCCCTCGCCGTTCCCGAGGAAGGGCGCGAGATCCGCCGCCTGATGACGTTTTTCGCGATCCTTTACGTGGTCGAAGGGCTCGGCCAGACCGGCGGCCTCATCGCCCAGCCTTTGAGCTATTTCCTCAAAACGGTCGAAGGCTGGATGCCGCTCCAGGTCACCGCCTATTCGAGCGTCTTCATCCTTCCCTGGATCATCAAGCCCCTTTGGGGCGTCATCTCCGACTTCATTCCGCTTTTCGGGTACCGGCGAAAGGCGTATCTCGTTCTCGCCAACGGCGGGGCCGCTTTGGCCTATGCGGCGATCCTATGGATCACCCGGCCGCAACAGCTCCTCGCCGTTCTCTTGATCTCCGCTTTCGGGATGGCGATTTCGAGCACGCTCGCCGGTGCCGTTCTGGTCGAGAACGGGCACAAATACAGCGCGAGCGACGCCTTCGTCAACCAGCAATGGCTGTGGTTCAGCATCGCCCAGCTCGGGGTCGGGCTTCTCGGCGGCGCGCTGGTCCAACATTTTTCTCCCGAAGCCGCCTTGCACGGCGCCGCGGCGATCATCGCGCTCTTCCCGATCGCGGCCGTTTTCGCTTCCCTTTTCCTCGTCCGCGAGCCGCGTTCTTCGATGAACTTCGCAGAACTCAAAAGGACGTCTGCCGGATTGATCGCGGCGTTCAAGCATAAAGATTTATGGATTATCGCAATATTTCTATTTCTATATTATTTCAGCCCCGGATTCGGTACACCTCTTTATTTTTACATGACGGATAACCTCAAGTTCTCCCAGCTATATATCGGGTTTCTGGGGACGATCGGTTCCGCCGGCTGGATTGTCGGCGCGCTTTTTTATCGCCGGTTTATGAAAGGGCTCTCCTCGCGCGCCCTTCTCAATCTCAGCATCCTTCTCGGCGTGCTGACGACGCTCATCTTTCTCTGGCTCAAAGGCGAGGCGTCGGCCGCGCTCATCAATTTTTCGGCCGGGGTGGCCGGGGTCATCGCTTTTGTCGCGACCCTTTCCCTTGCCGCCGATTTCTGCCCCGAGCGGGCCGAAGGCTTTGCCTTCGCCGCATTGATGTCGATCGTCAACCTGTCGTCGACGCTTTCGAGCAATCTCGGTTCGTATCTTTACGAGCACGCCTTTAGGAGCCGGCTCGGCCCTTTGATCCTCGTTTCGGCGGCGACGACGGCCCTCATCTTCGTTTTTGTTCCGATGCTGCGCCTCGGCGGCAAAAAGGCGGGAAGCGCTTTGGCGCCGGCGAAGGGCGCCCCGCTTCAAGAAAAAGAGAGGGCGCGCGAATGACGAGCCTCAGCGGCCTTTGAACAAGGGCTTGCGCTTTGCCATAAAGGCGGTGCGGCCTTCGACATAGTCTTCGCTTTCGAAGCACTCTTCGACGAGGCGCCGGCAAAAGGCGAGATCGCGCCGGCTTTCGTCCCGGAGCGCCTCGTGCACGGCCGCCTTCGCCGCGCGGATCGTCAAGGGCGCATTTTCCGCAATCATCCGGCATACCTCCCCGACCCGCGCCTCGAGCGCCTCGGCGGAGAGAACGGCGTTGACGAGACCCATCCTGAGCGCCTCTTCGGCCGAGAACTGGCGCGCGGTATAAAAAATCTCGCGGGTGTAGGCGGGGCCGACAAGGTCGACGAGCTTTTTGATCCCGTCGTAACCATAGCCGAGCCCGAGCTTTGCCGCCGGGATGCCAAAGCGCGAGCCTTCGGCGGCAAAGCGCAAATCGCAGGCGAGCGCGGTTCCGACCCCTCCCCCCATGCAATAGCCGCGGATCATCGCGATCGTCGGCTTCGGACATTCCTCGATGCGGCTTCTCGCGCTTTCCGAGATCCGGTTATAAGCCTCGACCGCTTCGACGCAGGCGCGCTTTTCCTCGAATTCCGAGATGTCGGCGCCCGATATGAAGGCCTTCTCGCCGGCGCCGCGAAGAAGGATGACTCGGATCTCGGGATCCGCCTCGAAATCGTCGAGGATCTGCGGCACCGCCTGCCACATCTCGAGCGAGACGGCATTGCGTCTCTCCGGGTTGTTGAAGACGAGGCGGCCGATCGAGCCGTCCTTTTCAGCGATCATCTTTTTCGTCAAAGGCTCTTTCGGCATGGCGCTGCGGTCTCTCCGTTGTCGGGGTTCTAGTCAGATGATCTGGCGGGCGGCGAGGTCTTCGATCTCGGCCTCGCTGAAACCGAGTTCCATAAGCACCTCTTCCTTATGCTCGCCGAGATCGGGGGTGGCGGAAAGCTCTTCGGGTTCGGGGGTTGCCGTCATGTTGATCGCCTGCCCGACGAGCTTCAAAGGGCCGAGCCTTCTGTGGCGGGAGGGTCTGGCCATTTCGAGATGCATGACCTGAGGATCGGCAAAGACCTGATCGATCGTATAAATCGGGCCGCAAGGGACGCCGACCTCGTTCAGAAGCTCGATCCAATAGGCGCTCGGCCGCTCCCTGATGATGAGGGCGATCTTTTCGTTGAGAGACTTGCGGTTTTTGGAACGCAAAGGGCCGCTCGCGTAAAGGGGATCTTGCAAGAGATCGCGCGCTCCCGCCGCTGCGCAAAACCTCTCCCACAGATTGGCGCCCGAAGCGGCGATGTTGATCTGTCCGTCCGCCGTCGGAAAAAGCCCGGTCGGGATCCCGGTCGGATGGTCGTTCCCTGCCTGCCCCGCGACTTCGCCCGCAAGAAGCCAGCGCGCTGCCTGGAAATCGAGCATGAATACCTGCGCTTCGAGAAGGGAGGTGTGCACCCACTGCCCTTCTCCCGTCTCCTCGCGCTCGATCAGCGCCATCAGGATTCCCTGAGCCAGAAGGAGGCCCGCGCAAAGATCGTCCATCGGTATCCCGACCCGAACCGGGCCTTGGCCCGGAAGGCCGGTGATCGACATCAAACCGCCCATGCCCTGGGCGATCTGGTCGACCCCGGGACGCTTCGCATAAGGCCCGGTCTGGCCGAAGCCGGAGATGCTTCCATAGACGAGGCGGGGATTGATTTTCCTCAGCGACTCGTAATCGACGCCGAGACGGTATTTGACGGTCGAACGGAAATTCTCGACGACGACATCGGCCCGTTCCACAAGCCTTTTGAAGATAAGAAGGCCTTCCTCGGTTTTGAGGTTGAGGGAAAGGCTCTTCTTGTTGCGGTGCAGGTTCTGGAAGTCGAAGCCCTCGCGGCGGCTGTCGATGACGTCGCGGCTCATCGCCCCCGGCGGCTCGACCTTGATCACGCGCGCCCCCCAATCGGCGAGTTGGCGCACCGCGGTCGGGCCGGCGCGCGCATGGCAAAGATCGAGAACGCTAAAACGGGAAAGAGGCAGGCGTCCCATGCTCACTCCCTTGAAACGCGGCAGGCGCGAGGGCGCACTTTCCTCTCGAAGGCGCGGAAGCGTCAACCCCTGCGGCGGAAAGCGCGGCCCAAAGGTTAGGGGGCGACAGCGAGCGCGCGGCGAAAGCGGCTGCGCAAATAGATCCCCTCGCGCGGCGGCAAAACCCGCGGCGGCACTTCGACGAGGATCTTGATGCGGGCGAAAAGCGGCCCTTCAAAGGCCGGCAAAAGCCGGGCGAATTCTTCGACACCCGCCTCCTCGGCGATATCGAAACTCTTGTCGATGCCGCAGCCGCGCGCGACCGCGCAAAGCGCCGTCTTCTCTTCCGTGTGGCTCGTTTGCATCCCGGTCTCGCCGTAGCGGGCGTTATCGAAAACCGCGATCGCGAGGTTTTTCGGGCGCATGACGCCGATCGTCGCAAGACTCGAAAGGCCCATGAGCATCTCCCCGTCGCCGGCGGCGACCAGAACCGGTCTTTCGGGGCAGGCAAGGGCGAGACCGAGCCCCACCATCGCCGCCACCCACCACCC
>JAJYIC010000077.1:7688-9317 GCA_021790295.1 Pseudomonadota bacterium
GCAAGCCGCGGCGTCCCAGCAGGTCGCGCCGAGGCCGGTGACGAGAAGAAGCCCGCCGCGCCCTTCGAGAAGGATGGCCATCGCCTTGCGGCGGTGAAGACCCTCTTCGCCCGGCCCTTTCCTCTCGCGCCTCTCCTTGTCCAAGTCGAAGCTCCTTTTTCCTTGCCTCTCAAAAGCCTATCACGAACGCCGGGGCGAAGCGGCGCCAATCAATTCGCGTCGCCCTTCGGGCGAAGACCCTCGCAGCGGGCGCGGACGGATCGGCATGCCGCCATAGGGACCTTCTTGCCGATGGCGCAAGCCAACACCGCGGCTTAGGTTTCCGTCCCAGGGACGTTCCGATCTCGGAGGGGTATTAGATGAGAAAGATTGCCCATTTTGCGGGAAGAGCGCAAAGCCCCGCGCCCTCGCGCCGGCATCTGTTGCAGGCGGCCGCCGGCGCAGCGGGGATTTTCGCCGTCCTTGGCGCGGCCGCCGAGGCTTCGCCCCCTCCCCCGGCCGGCGCGAAATCCGCTCCCGAAGAGGCGATCGAAAAGCTTCTCGCCGGAAACAAGCGCTATGTCGAGGGACGCCTCCAGTCGCCGAGGGCCGACCTTGCGCGCCTGCGCCGCGAAACGGAGCAAACGCAAAAACCTTTTGCGGCGGTTCTTTCCTGTTCGGATTCCCGCCTCCCCGTCGAACTCGTCTTCGATCAGAGCCTCGGGCAGATCTTTGTCGCGAGGATTGCCGGAAACATCACGACGCCCGAGATCATCGCCAGCCTCGAATATGGCGCCGCCATCCTCGGCACCAAGGCGATCCTCGTCCTCGCCCACGAGAATTGCGGCGCGCTCAAGGCGGCGCTCGCGGGAAAGCCGGCGCCGGGCCAGATCAGCGCGCTTTACCCGCATCTGCAACCGGCCGTCCGCGAAGCGGGCGGCAGCCTCGAGGCGGCGGCCCGCGCCAATGCCCGCCTTCAGGCCTCGCTTTTGCGCGAGGCTTCCCCCGTTCTCTCCGCGCTCGCGAGCAAAGGCGCCCTTGCCATAAGGGCCGGCTATTATTCGCTCGCAAGCGGGAGGGTGGCGCTTCTTTCCTGAATGCGCCTTATTTTTGCGGGCGGGCGGGTGTCATTTTGCCTTCTCTTCTGCGCCGCGGCGCGGGCCGTCACGAGCTTTAGAAGATCGGCAACGACAAATCGCGCCTCGACGCGTTCAAGACCGGCGGCGCCGATAAGCTCTTCGGTGCCGCGGTCGAACCCGGCGCCATAAAGAAAGGCAACCCAAGGTTGCCGCAGCCGCGTCAAAGCGGGAGAAGCGCTCTTTCAAGCGATCTCGACCTCGATCGTTCCGTCAGAAGCGCGCACAGCGTAGGTCTTGAGATCGACAGTGGCGGGGAGCGCCAGAACCTTGCCGCTTTTCACATCGAAACGCGCCCCATGCAAAGGGCATTCGATCGTGCTGCCGTCGAGCCAGCCTTGAGACAGCCGCGCCTCGGCATGGGTGCAGATATCGTCCGTCGCGTAAAGGGTGCCGTCGCAATCGTAAATCGCGATTCTGAGGGCGCCGATCTCGACCCCCAGGACCTCGCCTTCCGCAAGCTCGCTGCGGCTTGCCGCGCGCACCCAGAGCCCTTGCGCGCCTTCGGTCTCCC
>JAJYIC010000078.1 GCA_021790295.1 Pseudomonadota bacterium
TCCCGATCCCGGACTTCAGAGCGCCGCCGATCTTTTGCGCATGATCCGCGGCCGGCCGGCGCCCGAACCTATGGCGAAAGCGCTCGATTCCTATTTCGCGACGGTCCTCGAAAACGGTCTCAACACCTCCTCTTTTGCCGCCCGCGTCGTCGCTTCGAGCGGGGCTTCGCTCGTTTCCGCCGTGCTCGGGGCCTATTGCGCCTTTAGCGGACCTTTGCATGGCGGCGCCCCGGGACCGACCCTCGACATGCTCGATGAGATCGCCGCCTCTGGCGACATCGACGGCTGGATCGAAAAGAGGCTCAGGGCGGGCGGGAAGCTTTTCGGCTTCGGCCACCGCGTCTTTCGCGGCGGCGATCCGCGTTCGGCGGCACTCGCAAAGGCGCTTCTCCGCCTCGGCCCGGCGGCAGGGCGACGGGCGTTTGCGGACGAACTCGAACGGCGCGTCAAAAGCGTCTTCGCGCGCTTGAAACCGGGGCGCCCTGCGCTCGAACCCAATGTCGAGATCAACGCCGTGCTTCTCCTCGACGCGGTCGGAATCCCGCGCGAGGCGTTCACCCCGGTCTTTGCCGCGGCGCGCGCTGCGGGCTGGCTCGCGCATGCGCTCGAAGCGCGCCGGACGGGGCGCCTCATACGCCCCTCTTCGACCTATACCGGCCCGCAACCGCCTTTTCGCGAGAGACGCAGAGAAGGGTGAGCCCCGCTTTCAGCCGAGTTGCGCCCGCGCCTTTTCGAGGTCTTGGGCGAGGGCGCGCAAAAGGCGCGATTCGGGGTTCGGCGCGACATTCGCATAGCCGACCCCGAGCGCCTTCAATTGCCCGGCGTCGCGGGGAAAAGCCGGATGGTTCAAAGGCAGCGCGAGGCGCGCGACGCCGCCCTCCTCGACCGCGCGGCGCACCCGTTCGATGGTGGCGACGAGACGGGGATGGTCGCTCGTCCCGGCAACCCCCAAAGCGCGCGACATGTCGGAAGGGCCGACGGCAACGATGTCGATCCCGGGGGTGCGGGCGATCTCCTCGATCGCTTCGACCCCGGGGAGATCCTCGATCATCACCGCAAGCGTGATCTCGCGATTGGAGCGTTCCATATGCTCGGCAAGAGGGATCTTGCCGAAATCCGAGGCCCGCGATGCTCCGGCCATGCCGCGCTCGCCGAGGGGCGGGTAGCGCACGGCCTTGACCGCAGCCCTTGCGGTCGCAACGCTGTCGCAATGCGGCACCTGGATGCCCTCGACGCCGATATCGAGAAGGCGCAGGATCAAGGCGGGATCGAAACCGGGAGTGCGCACGATCGGGGTGATGCCGACCCTTTCGGCGGCCAACACCATCCCCTGCACGTCGCGAAGCTCGAGGCTCGTGTGCTCCATGTCGATAAAGGCGGCGTCGAAACCGGCGTGGCCGATGATCTCGATGATCTGAGGGTCGGCGATGCCCCCCGAATAGGTGCCGAGAGCAAGCCCGCCTTCTTTCAGAATCCGTTTGACCCGATTTTGGCGCATCGCTTTACCCCTCCTTTTCCGCTTTCCTCTCTTTATAGAGGCTTGAGGCTCTGGGGAGCGAGCGCAGGGTTTTGCCTTCTTCACCGCCGCGGCTTTGGGGGCGCCGCGGAAGAGGGCGCGAGTCCTCAAAGCATCACGCCCTTAAGGCGTCACCCTCGGCGCGCAGATGATGCACGCTGAAAAGAAGAGAGGCGTCGGTCCAGGCCGCGAGCGCGGCAAAGCCGGCGCGCCTTGCCAAAGCCGCGAATTCCCCGAGCGTATACTTGTACGAATATTCGGTGTGGATGCGCTCGCCGCGCGCAAAACGGATGCGCCGTCCGGCGACCCGCGCGTCCTGATCGCAAAGGCTTTCGATATAGATTTCGATCCGGCCCAAGGCTTCGTTGTAAAAGGCGAGGTGCCGGTAGCGCGCGAGATCGAGATCGCCGGAAAGTTCGCGATTGATGCGGGCGAAAAGGTTGAGGGTGAAAAGGGCGGTCACCCCTTGGCAGTCGTTGTAGGCGCAGTCGAGCACGTCTTTCCTCTTTTTGAGATCGACCCCGATCAGCATCTCGCCGCCCCGACCCAAAAGACGCGCGCACTGGGCGAGAAAAACCTCGGCCCTGTGCGGCTCGAAATTGCCGATGGTCGAACCCGGGAAAAACCCGACCCTTTTGCCTTCGCCTCCAGGCAAAGGGGGAAGGGCGAAGGGCCCCGTGTAATCGGCGCAAACCGCGATCACGGGGAGAAAGGGAAAATCCGCGGCGACGCACTTTGCGGCTTCGAAAAGATGGTCGCGCGAAATATCGACCGGCACATAAGCGGCCGGGTTTTCGAGCGCCTGCAAAAGGATCCGCGCTTTGCGGCTCTCTCCGCCGCCGAGATCGATCAACCGGCAGCCGCGGCCGAAGCGCCGGGCGATCTCCAGAGCATTCTTTTCGAGGATGCCGATCTCGGTGCGCGTCGGATAATATTCCGGCAGCTTGCAGATCTTTGCGAAAAGAGCCGAGCCTTTGGCGTCATAAAGGAATTTGCAGGGGATCGCCTTTTGCGGCCGCGCCAATCCCTCGAGGACGGCGTCGCGAAAGCTCTCTTCCTCGGCCGCGGAGAGATCGAAAAAGGCGAGGCTGCCGCCGTCGGGCATCAACAATCCTCCGCGAGACGCAGGCCCGAAAAGGCCCAGCGCGCCGAAGGCGGGAAGAAATTGCGATAGGTGGTGCGGATGTGGCCCGCCGGCGTTACCGCTGCGCCGCCTCTCAGAACCATCTGATTGCACATGAACTTGCCGTTATATTCGCCGATCGCCCCGTCCCTCGCGCGAAAGCGCGGATAAGGGAGATAGGCGCTCCCCGTCCATTCCCAGACGTCGCCGATCATTTGGGAAAGCGCCGGCCCTTCGGGAAGAGCCTCGGCGGGCGCCGGATGATAAAGGCCGCGGTCGGCGAGATTGCCCGCAAGCGGCACCATGCGCGCCGCAACCTCCCATTCCGCTTCGCTCGGAAGCCTCTTTCCCGCCCATCTGGCAAAGGCGTCGGCCTCGAAAAAGCTGACATGGCATAAGGGTTCCGAAGGTTCGAGCGCGCGCTCTCCCGCAAGGGTAAAGATCCTCCAGCCCTCTTTCTCTTCGCGCCAATAAAGAGGCGCCCGCCAACCCTCGGCCTCGACGCGAGCCCAACCGTCGGAAAGCCAGAACTGCGGCCGGCGATACCCGCCCTCCTCGATAAAGCGGAGGTAGTCCCCGCAGGTCGTCAAACGCGAGGCGAGACGGTACGGTTCGAGCCAGACCTTGTGGCGCGGGCTCTCGTTGTCGAAGGCAAAACCTTCGCCCTCGAAACCGATCTCTTCGAGACCGCCGGCAAATTCGAGCCAAAGAAGGGGAGCATTGCGGGCGGGCGGCGGCGGCGCTTGCCGGTAGCAGGGCCGCAGCGGATTGAGCGAAAAGACGTGTTTGATGTCCATCAGGATCAATTCTTGATGCTGCTTTTCGTGTTCGATCCCGAGCGCGAGAAGAGGAGCGGTTTGGAGCCAAAGGGCTTTAGGCGCGCGCAAGGAAAACCCGACCACAGCCGCGGCGACATGGTCGCGGTAGGCGCCGATTTCGGCTGAGGTCGGGCGCGAGAGAAGCCCGCGGCAGGGGCGCGGGTGGCGCGCCCCGACGGCCTCGTAATAGGAATTGAAAAGATAGGCGTAGCGGGGGTCGAAAGGCCGGTAAAGCGGGTCGAAAGGGAGGAGAATAAAGGTCTCGAAAAACCAGGCGGTATGGGCAAGGTGCCATTTCGTCGGGCTGACGTCCGGCATCGACTGGATCGCCTGATCTTCGGGCGCAAGAGGGGCCGCGAGCGCCTCGCTGGCGCGGCGGGTCTCTTCGAAACCTGCGAGCGCCTCCTCGCGCTCTGCGGCAAGAAGGCGCTTTTGCGCGGCAACCAAAGAAAGGGCCTCCCTCGCCTCCATCTTTGCGAACAATCCTAGCCTGCTTTTCTCTCTGCGCCGACGGCGCCGCGATTTCTTCCGGCGAGGCCGCGGCCGGGAGAGACGAAAACGCGTTCAGAAGGGCGGCCTCTCTCCCAGAAGCCGGTGGCGGTATTGGAGGGCGATGAGCCAGGCCTTGAAGGGGCGCAAAAGCGCGATCCCGCCGCCGAGGATCAGCGGCGTCCACAGCAAAAGATGGACCCAGAGAGGGGGAGAAAATTCGATCTCGACGACCGCGGCGAGAGCGACGACGACAAGCCCGAGAACGAGGATCACCAAAACCGCGGGGCCGTCGCCGGCATCCTCGGCCGACAGATCGAGGCCGCAGTGGGGGCAGGCCTTGCGCACCGTCAAAAGGCCCTCGTAAAGCCGGCCCCTGCCGCAGCGCGGGCAACGGCAGGCCAAGGCCGCATAAGCGAGCGAGATTTGAGAGCCTTCCGTTTCGAACGCCATCCTAGCTCACGAAGCCGGCGCCGCCGCTGCCTCCGCCCCACCAATAGATGAAGGTGAAAAGAAAGAGCCAGACGACATCGACAAAATGCCAATACCAGGACGCCGCCTCGAAACCGAAATGCTGCTCGGGCTTGAAATGTCCGAGCCAGGCGCGCAGGAGGCAGGCGGAGAGAAAGATCGTGCCGATGATGACGTGAAAGCCGTGAAAGCCGGTGGCCATGAAAAAGGTCGAAGGATAGATCCCGCCCGTAAAACGGAACTCGGCGTGGCTGTATTCGAACGCCTGCACCGCAGTGAATGAGAGGCCGAGAGCGATCGTCACGCTGAGCCCGCGCAGCATTCCGGGGCGATTGTTTTCGATAAGTTCGTGATGGGCCCAGGTGACCGTCGTTCCCGAAAGCAGAAGGATGAGGGTGTTGAGAAAGGGAAAGGCGAAAGGATTGAAAGGATGGATGTTGGCGGGCGGCCAAACGCCGCCGATCGCCGCGCTGGGAAAGAGGCTCGAGGCAAAAAAGGCCCAGAAAAAGGCGACAAAAAACATCACCTCGGAAGCGATGAAAAGGGCCATGCCGTAGCGCAGGCCGATCTGCACGATCCCCGTGTGGCGATGCTCCTTTGTCGCTTCGCGAACGACGTCGCGAAACCAGAAAGCCATCACCGCGAGAACGGCAAGAACCCCCAGAATCAACAGCGCCCAGCCGTAACCGTGAAGGTAGAGAACGGCGCCGGTGAAAAGGAGGCCCGCGCCGAGAGCGCCGACGAGAGGCCAAGGGCTCGGATCGACGATGTGATAAGGGTGTTTCGGCAGGGCGTGCAGTTCGCTCATGGTTTTGCGTCTCGGTCAAAAAACCTGGAAAAGACTTCGGGTCGGCAAAAGGGGTGCGATCACAGGCCGAGGCTCCTCATCCGCAACAGCGCGATCACATAAAAAAGCGCGGCAAAAAGGGCGAGGACGATAAACAAGGCGCGGTTGCGCGCGCGCATCCGCTTTTCCCTTTCGCGATCGATTTCGAGGGCGCCTACCAAGGAACCGGGCTCCCGCGATCGATCAGCAAAAGGGCGAAGATGAGGAAGAGATAAAGGAGCGAATAGGCAAACATCTGCCGCGCGCTCCTCTCCCCTTCCTCGCGCCAGACGCGCAAAGCGCCGAGGCTGAAGATGGTAGAGAGAAGGAGGGCAGAGGCCGCATAAACCCATCCGGCAATGCCGAGAAAGAAGGGCGAAAGCGCCGCCGGCCACAACACCAGGGTATAGAGAAGCATCTGCCGCTTGGTTTCGCGCGCGCCGGCGACGACCGGCAGCATCGGCACCCCGGCCGCCTCGTAATCGCCGGTCCGGTACAGCGAAAGCGCCCAGAAATGCGGCGGCGTCCAGAAAAAGATGATGGCGAAAAGCGCGAGCGCTCCCCAGCTTATGCCGCCCGTTGCCGCCGCCCAGCCGATCACCGGCGGCAAGGCGCCGGCGGCCCCGCCTATGACGATATTCTGCGGCGTGCGCCGTTTGAGCCAGACCGTATAGATAAAGACATAGAATAAGATGGCGAAAGCCAAAAGCTCCGCCGCCACGAGATTGACCGCGAGCCCCATGGTGAGGACCGCCCCGGCGGCCAGAACGACGCCAAAGCCGAGCGCCTCGCCGGGGTTCATCCGGCCTGCCGGCAAAGGCCGCGACGAGGTCCGGCGCATCACGGCGTCGATGTCGCGGTCGTACCACATGTTGATCGCCCCGGCCGCGCCGGCGCCGACGGCGATGCACAAGACCGCGACCGCCGCGAGAAAGGGGTCGAGATGCCGGGGCGCGAGGACAAGCCCGACGGCTCCGGTAAAGACGACGAGGGACATCACCCGAGGCTTCAAGATCGCGACATAATCGCCAACGCAGGCTCCAGCGAGCGAGGAGGGCGCGCCCTCGCCGCCCCGGACGATGGCTGCCGGGCGGGCTTCGGAGAGATCACTCATCGCGTGGGCCGTCTCAGTGGATCACGGGCAGTTCTTCGAAACTATGGTAAGGCGGCGGCGAGGGCAGAGTCCATTCGAGGGTGCTCGCTCCTTCGCCCCAAGGATTGGCGGCTGCCCGCCGCCCGGCGAGAAAAGCCTCGACCACCAAAGCGACAAAGAACACCGTTCCCGCCGCGGAGATGAAGGCGCCGATCGAGGCGACAAAATTCCAGCCGGCGAAAGCGGGATCGTAAACGGGAATGCGCCGCGGCATGCCCGCAAGCCCCAAAAAGTGCATCGGGAAGAAGGTCAGGTTGACGCCGATGAAGGTCATCCAGAAATGAATTTTTGCCAGAGTCTCGTTGTATTCGCGCCCCGTCATCTTGGGGAACCAGTAATAGAATCCTGCAAATATCGAAAAGACCGCCCCAAGAGACAAAACGTAGTGAAAGTGAGCGATGACGAAATATGTGTTATGCAGGGGAAAATCGATCCCGGCGTTGGCGAGGACGACGCCGGTCAAACCGCCGATCACGAACACGAAGATGAAGCCGATCGCCCACAGCATCGGCGGCCTGAACTCGATCGAGCCGCCCCACATGGTCGCGATCCAGGAGAAGACTTTGACCCCGGTCGGCACGGCGATCACCATCGTCGCCGCGGTAAAATAGGCGCGCGCATCGAGCGGGATCCCGGTCGTAAACATGTGGTGCGCCCAGACGACAAAGCCGATGACGCCGATCGCCACCATCGCATAGACCATGCCGAGATAGCCGAAGATCGGCTTTTTCGAAAAGGTCGAGACGACCTGGCTGATGATGCCGAAGCCCGGAAGGATCATGATGTAGACTTCGGGGTGGCCGAAAAACCAGAACAGGTTGAGGAACAGGAGCGAATCGCCCCCTCCCGCGGGGTTGAAAAAGGTGGTGCCGAAATTGCGGTCGGTGAGAAGCATCGTGATCCCGCCCGCAAGCACGGGGAGCGAAAGCAGCAAAAGGAACGCCGTCACCAGGATCGACCACACGAATAGCGGCATCTTGTGCATGGTCATCCCCGGCGCGCGCATGTTGAAGATGGTCGTGATGAAATTGATGGCGCCGAGGATCGAAGACGCACCGGCGAGATGGAGCGAGAAGATCACCATGTCGACCGAGGGCCCCGGCTGATAGGTCGCCGAAGAGAGCGGCGGATAAAGGGTCCAACCGACCCCCGCGCCCCCGCCGACGAAGGCCGAGCCCAAAAGCAGCGCAAAGGAAGGGACGAGAAGCCAGAAGCTGATGTTGTTGAGGCGCGGAAAGGCGACGTCGGGCGCGCCGATCATCGTCGGCACGAACCAGTTGCCGAACCCTCCGATCATCGCCGGCATCACCGTAAAAAAGATCATGATGAGGCCGTGCGCGGTGATGATCACATTGTAGAACTGGCGGTCGCCGCCGAGGAAGTGGTTGTCGGGAACGATCAATTGCGCGCGCATCAGGATCGAAAAGGTGCCGCCGATCAATCCGCCGCAAATCGCAAAGATCAGATAAAGGGTGCCGATGTCCTTGTGGTTGGTCGAGCAAAACCAGCGCATGAAAAAACCTGGCCGGTGTTCGCCATGCTCGTGCGTCTCGAAGACGCCGTCAGCCCTTGCGTCGGCTTCCCGCTGGTAACTCATCCGCAGCTTTTCCCTTCGCTCAATTTCCGGACTGAGGGCGCGCGCCCCCCGCGGCGGCGGCGAGGCGCAAGGCTCTCTGCCCTTTGCCCTCGGCAAACGTCTTTTTCGCCTGGATAAGCCAGCGCCGGAAGGCCGGCTTCGACAGCGCCTTGATCTCGATCGGCATCAGCGCGTGGTTGATCCCGCAAAGCTGGTTGCACTGTCCGTAATAGGTTCCCGGCCGCAAAACCTCGAACCAGGCGTGGTTGACCCGGCCCGGCATCGCGTATTCCTGCACGCCGAAAGAGGGCACGAACCAGCTATGGATCACATCGGCGCTCGCAACCAGGACCCGGATCGACGTGCCGACGGGAACCACCAGAGGATTGTCGACCGTGAGATATTCTTTCTGTCCGGGCTTCAGTTTGGAATTGGGTACGAACGTGCTGGAGAACGAGAGATTGCCCTGATCAGGATAACTGTAATTCCAATACCATTGATGTCCAGTCACTTTGATAATCATTTGTGGATGTTTTATATTATCCATATAATACATGATCTTGAAGGACGGTATTGCAATGATGATGAGGATCAGAACCGGAACGACCGTCCACGCGATTTCCAGAAGCGAGTGGTGGGTCACGCGCGAGGGAACGGGGTTGCGCCGCCCGTTGAAGCGCAACATCACAATGATAAGCAGAACGAGGACGAGCGTGCCGATGGCAAAAATGATGACGAGGAGCTCGTCCCAGAACGTGTCGAGCCTTTCCATGACCGGGGTGGCAGGCGCGCCGAAATTCAGTTGCCAAGGCCGCGGCCCGGCGGCAAAGGCGTGTCCTGCAACGAGAAAGGCGGCGGCTGCCGCCAGCGTCGCGACAAAGGCCGCGCGAATCGCGCGCTGTTTCGCAAAAGGTTCTTTCGACAATAGCATCCGCCGATGGCCTCACTCTGTCCGCGTGTCTGTCCGCGTGTCTGTTCGCGTGTGGCCGCCTGGCGCCGCGCTTTTCTTTGGTGTCCGCAGAGGCGCCTCGGAAACCGAACCACCTCATGCCTCACGCCGCGCGGACGTGTTCGCAGCCTCCCGTTCGCCGCCTCGAAGCGGCAATCGCATTGAGGCTACACCAAAGCCGGCCGCTGCGGCAACGGGGTGAGACCGGCTAAATTATTTTGCGGCAAGGCGCCTCGAGGCGATCCTCGGCCATTCCTTGCGCCGCAGGGCCAAGGAAATCCGCGCTCCCGCCCTCGCGGCCCTATGCGAAGGAGCCTTCCCTATCCATCTTTATCTCACCTCAAGCTCGCCGGAGGGTTCCCGCATGACCGATCTCGCTCTTACCGACACTCTTT